>NZ_JBEYVJ010000394.1:0-6020 GCF_040643935.1 Kitasatospora sp. NPDC047058
GCGACGACACGACAGGTCACCACTCCCCGAGACCGCCGACCCCATGCCTGAACAGCAGAAACGCAGCACTCAAGCCCGGAAAGACAACAGCCACTTACTGATCGTTTCAGAATGATCTCTGGAGTCGGTGGAGACAGATGATGTTGGTGGCGAGTTCCAGAGGTTTCTGGTGGAGGTCGGTCCGGCGTTCGTCCACTCCAGGCGCGTAGCAAGCTCGTCGATCTGCGAGCGGAACTGTTCCGCGGCGGTGCCAACCTCCTCTGGTAATCCGGTGCCAGCGCGGTCACATCCAGTCGTTCCCGGTGCACTGTTCTCGTGAACAAAGCCACTTGGCTGCGACCCGCAAGCTCCGGGATGTCAAGTCAAACGCGAGAATTCAGATGCGCGGCGGGCGCTTCACGGCTAGAACTGCCTGATGGTGATCTTCCACTGCTCCGGGTGTGGTGCGGCCCTGACGCCCCCGCTGACGCTGCTGCCCGCCATACCGGCGCCGCCCCCCTTCGAGCAGCCAAGGCCGGGTTCGCGGGGACCCGGCGCGACGATCCCCCGAGGGCACTACGCGATCGAGACCGAGCCCTGGGGTGCCCCCTACGAGCCTTACCCGCAGGACGAGGACGGTCCGTCACAGCGCCGGGCGGGCTGGAAATCCGATGAGCGAGGCCTCCTGAAGTCCGCCGGCCCCCGGGGCAATCTCGTCCTGCACCCCGACGACGCAGTGGACCTGAAGATGTTGGTGGACGCGAGCATGGGATGCTGCGGCGGTCCCTCTGGCGACCAGGGCCTCAACCGCGCGTGCCGGTGCGGGAAGCCGGTCGCGACGCTGGCCGCCGACTGCTCCACGGTCTATGAGCTGCACCTCGACGCGGCCAGTGTGCACGCCGAAGAGGCGCTCGACTGACAGCGGTCGTGAAGGCCGGGTGGGGGGCCTGGACGGTCGTCTACCGCGCGGCCCGCGAGCTGGTTGCCATCGCGGCATACGTACCCTTCAGCCGCGGGCCCGACTTGTTGACTGAGTAGAGCTTCAGGTCTTGTGCTTGGGTGATCTTTGGCGGCTGGTGTGGGGTGCGTTCTGGTCTTGTTCCGGACGATCTGTGGGACCGTGTGGCTCCTCTGCTTCCGCCCGCTCCGGAGCGGCGCCGACGCCATCCCGGGCGACTTCGCGTTCCGGACCGGGCAGCACTCGGGGGTGTGATGTACGTGCTGCGAACCGGTGTCGCCTGGCGCGACGTTCCCGCGGACACCGTGGGCTGTTCGGGGGTGACGGCCTGGCGTCGGCTTCGGGACTGGACCGAGGCTGGCGTCTGGCCGCACCTCCACGAGGCCCTGCTGACCGAGCTACGGGCCAACGACGGCCTTGGACATGGACGATTGTGCAATCGACGGCTCCCACATCAGGGCGCTCAAAGGGGGAGATCATGTCGGCCCCTCGCCTGTCGACCGCGCACGGCCGGGGTCCAAGCACCATGTGATCGTGGACCGGCACGGGACCCCGCTGGCTGTGTCCGTGACCGGCGGAAACCGGCACGACGTCACGCAGTTGATCCCGCTCCTGGACGCGATACCCCGCATCCGAGGCCTGCGCGGACGACCCCGCAACAGACCCCGACGACTGTTCGCCGACCGTGGCTACGACTTCGACAAGTACCGCCGTCTCCTGTGGAAGCGCGGCATCAAGCCCCTGATCGCACGCCGCGGCGTCGCCCACGGGTCCGGGCTCGGCCGCACGCGCTGGGTCGTCGAGCGGACGTTCGCATGGCTCCACCAGTTCAAACGGCTCCGAACCCGCTACGAACGCCGAGCCGACCTCCATCAGGGACTCCTGGAACTCGCCGCTAGCATCATCTGTCTCCGTCGACTCCAGAGATCATTCTGAAACGATCAATTAGGCCGGCGCCGGACTCCGGCCGCCAACGGCCAGGCGCCCGGCATCACCCTGCACTTCGGCGAGGCCGCCCGCCCGGTCCCGTACCACGTTCTGGGACACACCCCGGGCGCGGACTGGCGCTCGCAGCTCGCGGCGGCGAAGGACGTGCCGGTGGCCCAGCTCGTCGGTGAGCACGTCGTGCTCACCGTCCACCTCGACTCGGCCCGCCGCAACGAAGGCCAGGACCCCGAGGCCCTGCTGCGGACCTACGAACGCGTCCTCGCCGTCGAGGACGCCCTCAGCGGGCTGGACGGGAAGGACCCCCGCGACCGGCGCAGCCCGCTGCGGTACTTCGTCTCGGAGGCCAAGGCGGGCATCAACCCCAACGCCTACACCGACCGGGTCGCCTACCCCTCCGACTCGATCGACGAAGCCCTGAACGCCGAGCAGCTGATGAAGAGTTGGGGCATATGGCACGAGCTCGGGCACATGCACCAGCAGTCGTCGTGGCTCTGGGAGAGCGTCGACGAGGTGACGGTCAACCTCTACAGCCTCGCCGTGCAGCGCGACGCCGGCCGGCCGACCCGGCTCGCCGACGACGGAACGCCCGGGGTGGTCCGGAAGTACCTGGCGACGGCAGCGGGCAAGAAGGACTTCAACGGTATGGGCGGGGACGGATTCTTCGTCCGACTGGCCATGTTCGAGCAGCTCCGCCTCGCCTTCGGCGACCGTTTCTACCCCGAGCTGCACAAGCTGGCCCGCCGGTCCGGGAAGGCGGGCGATCCCCAGCAGTACCTCGTCCTGAACGCCTCACGGTGGGGTCTGACCGTCACCCCCGAGACCCGGGCCGCCGTGGCCGCCCTCGCCCTGCCCGACCCGGACCGGGACCCGACGACCCTCGACATCACCAAGGCCTCGTAGGTCACGTCCCCGGCGCTGCAGCAGCCCGGTCGAGTCCGCCGCAATGCCCGGGGCTCCGTGGTGCCTCCTCGACCCGGCCCACGTGCGCGTAGGGCCGCCCCTGCGGCGGGGCGGGAGCCTGCCAGAATCGGGCTCGGTTGTGCAGCGGCGAACGGGGGAGCGCGGTGCCGAGGCGGCAGACGGTCGTGGTGTTGGGCGGCGGGGTGGCCGGGCTGACGGCGGCGATGGAGCTGGCGGAGCGCGGGTTCGAGGTGACCGTGGTGGAGCCCACCGGGTGGGGCGGGAAGGCCCGTAGCGCCTCGGTGCCCGGGACCGGCACCGGTGGGCGGCTCGATCTGCCGAGTGAGCACGGGTTCCGGTTCTTCCCCGGCTTCTACCGGAGCCTGCCGGACACGATGCGGCGGATCCCCTTCCCGGGCTCGCCGTCGGGTGTGGAGGGCAATCTGCGGGAGGCGCCGCAGATGCTGTCGGCCCGCTCGGGGCGGATCGGGGAGACGGTGACCGATGTGTCGTCGGCCGCCGGTGCGCGGACGCCGTTGGAGATTCTGCGGGCCCGGGGCATGAGGCTGGGGGCCGACGGTGAACTGAGCGAGGAGCTGCTGTACTTCGCGAACCGGATGCTGGTCTACATGACGAGCAGCACGGAGCGGCGGCTCGGACAGTGGGAGCAGACGTCGTGGTGGGACTACACGGCCGCCGACGGCGCGTCCGAGGAGTACCGGAAGGTGTGTGTCGTCGGGGCGACGCGCACGGTGGTGGCGGCCAGGGCGGAGGTGTGCAGCACGCACACCGTCGGCGGGTTCCTGGAGGCCTTCGGTTACGGGTTCCTCGGCCGGGGCGAGGCCCAGTCGGCCGACCGGGTACTGAACGCCCCGACCAGCGCGGCCTGGATCGACCCCTGGGTGCGACACCTGGAGACGCTGGGGGTGCGGCTCCGACTCGGCTGGCGGGTGGAGCGTCTGACGGTGCGAGGCCGGACCGTGACCGGCGCGGTCCTGCGCGGACCGGACGGCCGGCAGCGGGAGGCGGACGCCGACTGGTACGTGTGCGCGCTCCCGGTGGACCGGATCGGCGCGCTGCTGGAGCACGGCCTCGCCGAGGCGGACCCCGAACTGAAGAGCACGACGGACCTGCGCACGGACTGGATGGTCGGCCTGCAGTTCTACCTCACCGAACCCACCCCCGTCACCCGCGGCCACGTCATCTACCAGGACTCCCCGTGGGCCCTCACCTCGATCAGCCAGGCACAGTTCTGGGACGGCGACTTCCGCAGCACCTACGGTGACGGGACGGTGGCCGACTGCCTGTCGGTCGACATCTCCTCCTGGGACACCCCCGGAATCCTCTACGGCAAACCGGCCCGCGACTGCACGCGGGCCGAGGTCGCCGCCGAGGTCTGGGCCCAGCTCGCCGACGCCCTCAACGACACCCACCGGCGCACCCTGCACGACGGCCTGCTGCACTCCTGGCAGCTGGACCCGGCCGTCCGGAACCTCGACGGCCCCGGCCCCGCCACCAACGACGAAGCCCTCCTGATCAACACCACCGGCTCCTGGGCACTGCGCCCCCGGGCGGTGACGGCGGCCGCGAACCTGTTCATGGCGGGGGACTTCGTGCGCTGCCCGGTGAACCTGGCCACCATGGAGGGCGCGAACCAGAGCGGCCGGGCGGCGGCGAACGCCCTGCTCGCGGCCTGCGGGCATCCGGCCGAGCCCGCCGTTGTGCACGCCCTGTACGAGCCGGAGGAGCTGCGCCGGCTGAAGGAGGTCGACGCCGAGCTCTACCGGATCGGCCGTGCGCACATCCTGGACACCCCACCGCCCTGGGCGGCCCGGTAGTCGTGCCGCCGTCGGACGGGACGGGCGGTTCAGTGAGACCGGTCGACGATCAGGCCGCAGAGCGCGTCGAGGTCGGCGACGGCCGCGGGCAGCGCGCCGGTCCTGCGGGCGAGGTCCCGAAGTCGGCGCCGGGCGGCGTCCGCGTGCCCGGCGGCCAGGTCGGTGGCCCAGCTCCGGCCGCCGGCCACCTCCACCAGGCGGGCGAGCTCCACCTCCTCCGCCACGTCCGGGCCGGCGGCCGCGGCCGGCAGTGCGTAGCGGTGGGCCAGTTCGTCGCCCGCCGGGCTGTTCGAGGCCATCGCGGCCGCCACCGGTACCGAGAGCTTGCGCGCCCGCAGGTCCGCGAAGACCGGCTTGCCGGTGACCGCGGGGTCGCCCCAGATCCCGAGCAGGTCGTCCACCAGCTGGAACGCCATGCCCAGGTCGTGTCCGAACGCGGCGAGCGCATCGGCCTGCGCCGATGTGCCTCCCCCGTAGAGGGCGCCCAGTCGGCAGGCGCAGGCGAACAGGGAGGCCGTCTTGCCCGACACCATCTCCAGGCACTCGGCCGGGTCGACACGTGACTTCGTCTCGAACAGCACGTCCAGGCTCTCGCCGACGGCCAGCTGGACCAGTGTGTTCAGCAGAACCGTCGACGCCCCACGTGCGACCGTGTCGGGGGTGTCGGAGTCGTCGAGCAGCTCGAACGCCAGCATCAGCAGTGCGTCGGCGGACCGGGTGGCGGCGGCCGGGCCGAACACCTTCCAGGCGGCGGCCTGGTGGCGGCGCACCGCATCGCCGTCCAGCACGTCGTCGTAGAGCAACGACAGGTTGTGCACCATCTCCACCACCGTCGCGGCGGGCACCGCCCGGCCAGGGTCTCCACCCACCGCCCGGGCACAGGTCAGCGTCAACGCCGCCCGCACGTACTTGCCGCCGCGCCGCGGCGTGGAAGCCCCGTCGGCGGACATCCCGAACTGGTACGCGACCACTTCGCCGACCGCACCCCCGATCAGGCCCGCCAGCGACCGCAACCGCGTGTCGCACAGGGCGGCTGCCCACCCCAGGACCGCCTCCGCACGTGCCCCCGGACCTCCCAAGGCCCACCCCCCCACGACTTCCCGCGCCCGAGCGCCGGCTTCACGGCTCCGCCGTGACCAGGCGAGCCTATGCGCCGAGGGGCGCCCGTCAGCAGGCGGGGGCGGCACCGACCTTCCCTCCTGGGGCAGCGGCGCTGCTGTCGGCGGGGCGCGTCCACACGCGCGTCCTCGGCGGCTCCCGCCGCGATCCGCGACACCGCCCAGGCGGCCAACCGGTCCCGGGGGGGGGGGGGGCCGCGCGGCGGCGTGGAGGCAGCTGAGGTAGGGATTCGACGCTTCTGGACACAAGACACTTAGGGATACCACTGGTATGGCGGC
>NZ_JBEYVJ010000395.1:0-6017 GCF_040643935.1 Kitasatospora sp. NPDC047058
TGTACGCGGACCGGATCACCCCCTCGATGGAGCGGGCGATCGACGAGACCAACCGCCGCCGGGCCGTCCAGCAGGCCTACAACAAGAAGCACGGCCAGCCCGAGGTCGCGGACCACGGCCTGCGCCGCCCGCCGCCCCGACACCAGCGCGCCCTGGGCCGTGCTGGTGTCCCGGTGGTCCCCGCAGACGTACAGCCCGGCCAGTACCCGCACCGGGCGCCGGGTGTTGTGCGGCGGCGGCATGGCCGGCACCGCGTCGGGGACGTGGCGCACGCTGAGGAACTGCCAGCCCTTGGTCCGCGTCCCGTACAGCTCCGCCAGCCGCGCACGGACCGCCGGTTCGAGCGCGGCCGGCCCGCCGGCGTCGAAGGACCGCCGCCCGAGGACGGTGGTCGCCACCAGCGCCTGCCCGGCAGGCGCGTACGAGGGGTGCAGCTCGCTGAGCACCACCGAGTGCGAGACCAGCGGCGGGTGCCCGCCCGGCCGGTCGCCGTCCAGCAGCAGCACGGCCTCGGCGACCGGCGCGCGGTCGGCCGCGTGGTAGAAGGTCGTGACCGGGTGGAAGTCCGGCAGCCGCAGCCCGGGCAGCAGCCCGGCGGCGGACCGCGCACCGGTCGCCACCACCACGGCCTGGGCGCCGATCCGCCCGTGCCCGGCGGTCTCCACGCCGTCCGCCGCGATCGAGGTGACCTGCACCCCGGTGCGCACCGTCCCGGCGGGCAGGGCGGCGGCCAGTTGGGCCGGCACCGCCGCGATCCCGTCGGCGGGCAGACAGAGCCGCCCGCGCGCGTAGCTGCGCAGCACCAGGTCGGCGATCCTGCTGCTGGTGCCCAGCGCCGGGTCGCCGAGCAGGGCGCCGAGCAGCGGCCGCAGGAACCCGTCGACCGTGCGCGGTGCGAGGCCGCGGTCGGTCAGCGCGCGGGCGGCGGTGGTCTCCGGCCGGGCCAGCAGCCGGCTGGCCGGGGTGGCGGCCAGCCGGCCGAGCCAGTTGCCGAGGCGGGCCTTGTCCAGCGGACTGCCCAGCGGTGCTCGGGCGGTGGCCTGCCGGGCGGCGGTGAGCTGAGGGTCCCCGGCGCGGTACCGGCGGCCGCCGCTGTGCACGAGTACGCCGGGCGCGAGCGGGCGTAGTTCGAGGCGGTCCAGGTCGAGCACGCGGCGCAGCTCGGGGTAGGCGGTGTTGAGCAGCTGGCTGCCGTGGTCGAGCCGGAATCCGTCCAGCTCACGGGTGGCCATCCGGCCGCCGACCCGGTCCGTGGTCTCCAGGACCTCGACGGACAGTCCGCGGCCGGTCAGCTCGCGGGCGGCGGCCAGGCCCGCGAGTCCTGCGCCCACCACGACGACGTCCGGGTCGGACTGTCGGCGGGCGCGGCGAGTGAAGTCGTACGTGGGCACTGGCGTGCTCCCTCCCTGGTCCCGGGGCTCCGGCCGACGCAGGCAGCGGGGTGCCGGGACACGGTCCGACGATGTGATGCCCAGTCAATGTGAGCGTCAGACCGACGCGTCGAGCCGTATCCGGGCGCCGGAAGGGGCGCGGCCGCATCCGCCGGGGGCGCGGTCACGGACTGTGCGCCCAATCCCCGCGTTCGGGGGCCGACGGGCGCGCACGGTCACCGGGGGCGTGCAACGCGCCCATCGTGTGCTCCCGTGCGCCCCCTGTCGGAGCCCCGCCCCGATCCGCCGGGCATATGCCCCTGGCCAGCGCAGATGTCGTACCGGGCGTACGCGGGCACGCCCCCGGCCGCGCGGACGGCGCGCAGACGCCCGCGCGGACACCCGCGCCGGGGTGTGGGCGCGCGGGCGGGCCGGCGCCCGGCGGGGACCGGCGGGCCCGCCCTACAGCGCGGCCCGCACCGCCGAGTCGACGTCCGGGTGCCGGAAGCGGAAGCCCGCCTCCAGCAGCCGCCGCGGCACCGCCCGGTGACTGCCCACGACCTCGACCGCCAGCTCGCCCAGCGCCAGCTTCAGCACGGCCTCCGGCACCGGGAACGGCGTCGGCCGGTTCAGCGCCCGCCCGAGCGCCGCCGTCAGCTCCGCGTTGGTCACCGGCTCCGGCGCGCTGAGGTTGAACGCGCCGCTGAGGTCCTTCCGGTCGATCAGGAACCGCAGCGCCGCGACCTCGTCCGGGAGCGAGATGAAGCTCCAGTACTGCCGGCCGTCGCCGAGCCGACCGCCGAGGCCCAGCCGGAAGAGCGGGAACAGCCGCCCGCCGGCCCCGCCCCGGGCGGAGAGCACCAGCCCGGTGCGCGGGTGCACCACCCGGATCCCGGCCCGCTCGGCCGGCCGCGCGGCGGCCTCCCACTCGACGCAGACCTCGGCCAGGAAGTCGTCCCCGGCGGGGGAGTCCTCGTCGATCACCGCGTCCCCGGTCTGCCCGTACCAGCCGACCGCCGAGCCGCTGACGAAGACCTCCGGCGGCTCCGCCAGCCCGGCCAGCGCGGCGGCCAGCGTCTCGGTGCCGAGCACCCGGCTCTCCCGGATCTCCCGCTTGTACGCGTCGGTCCACCGGTGGTCGCCGACCCCGGCCCCGGCCAGGTGCACCACCGCCCCGACGCCGGCCAGCCCGTCCCGGTCCACCTGGCCGAGCAGCGGGTTCCAGCCGATCGCCGTCGTCCCGTCCGGCTGCGGGCCGGTCCTGGACCGGTGCCGGACGAGCCGGACCACCTCGTGGCCGTCCGCCAGCAGGGAGCGGACGAGTGCCGAGCCGATCAATCCCGTGGAGCCTGTGACAGCGATTCGCATGGGCTCATCCTCGCAGTTCCCGGTACCGGGAACTCCGTGTACAGCCCCGGGGTCGCTGATTAGCATGACGCGCATGCACGAGGAAGATCTGATCATCCGTCCCGCGCAGCCCGAGGACGAGAAGGAGCTCTCGGAGCTCAACCGGGCCGCGTGGTCCTGGCTCAGCGAGGTGGCGCCCCAGCCGCCCGAGGGCGAGCCCGTGTTCGACGAGCGCCACACCCCGGACCAGTTCAGGCTCGCCCTGCTGGACGGCCGGATCGTCGGCTACGTCCGGGTGGTCCCGCCCACGCCGCTGGTCAGCAACCGGCACGTGCGCCAGATCCAGGGCCTGGCGGTCGACGCCTCGGTCCGCGGCCGGGGCCTGGGCCGGGCGCTGGTCGAGGCCGCCTGCGCGGCGGCCCGGGAGGACGGCGCCCGCCGGATCACCCTGCGCGTGCTCGGGCACAACGCCCCCGCCCGCCGGCTGTACGAGGCCTGCGGCTTCGTGGTCGAGGGCTCGCTGACGGAGGAGTTCCTGATCGACGGCCGGTACGTGGACGACGTCTGGATGGCCCGCACGCTCGTCGCCTGACCGCCTCAGGGGCCCGTCCCGTCGTCCGCCGCACCGTCCGCACCACCCGTGGCGGGCGCTTGAGGAGGTGTCGGATCCCGTGTCCGGCCGGTAGCAGAGTCGTGACATGACCGACCTGTCTGGAGTGACGCCGTGCCGGGTACCGTACGGCCGTGAGCAACTCGACGCCTCCCGGGTGGTACCCGGTACAGGGTGCGGACGGCACGGCCGGTCATGAGCGCTGGTGGGACGGCAGCGCCTGGACGAGCGACGTCCGCCCCGTCCAGGCGGGCGGCGGCGGGCTCGCCGACGCCCCGACCCAGGTCTCCTGGCAGTCCAACCAGCCGGCGGCCCCGGCCACGCCGCCGTCGTACGGCTACGGCGCCCCGCAACAGGGCACGCCGTCGTACGGCTACCCGGCGCAGGGCCAGGCCTCCTACGGCTACCCGCCGGCCGCCGGCTACCCGCCGCCCACGCCGTCGGGCCGGATGAAGCCCGGCGTGGCCGTCGCGATCGTGGTCGGGGTGCTGGCCGTGGTCGGCGTGGTCGCCGCGATCGCCCTCAACAGCGGCCACGACACCCCGCGCGCGGACCCGACGCCGACGGTCACGGTCACCACCGACTCGAGCCCGACGCCGAGCCCGAGCCCGACGAAGAAGACCAGCCCGCCGCCGACGCCGACCCCGACGCCCAGCCTGCCGCCGGTCCCGGTGGTGAAGGACACCGCCGCCGACGCCCAGCACTCGATCACGGTGCCGGTCTTCCAGGGCTGGGACGCGCAGACCGACACCACGCACTCGACCGTCTTCCTCGGCAGCGGCCGCTACACCTGCCCCGGCGGCGGCTCGTGCATCCGCGGCCAGTTCTCGGTCGAGAAGGACACCATCTCGGGCAGCTCGGCCCGGGCGGCCGCCGAGGCGGCGATGCCGGCGTACGCGGGGGCGATCTTCACCGGGGTCACCGGGCACACCGACGCCGGCTCGTCGAGCACCACGGTGGCGGGCATCTCCGGGTACGCGGTGCGCTGGCACATCACCACCTCGGACGGCACCAAGGGCTACGTCCTGATGGTGGCCGTGCCGGCCAAGGGCGGCGGCTACGTGGCCTTCGAGGGCGGGGTGGACGACGCCGCGGGCGCGCCCGACCCCTCCGTGCTCGACCAGATCCTCAAGGGCATCAAGCAGGACACCAGCGCCTCCGGCTCCGGCACCTGAGCCCGCCGCCCGGCGGCGGCCCGGCTCAGTCCCCGTAACGCTCCCAGAGCTTGGGGAACCGTTTCGCCATCGCCTCCGGGTCGTCGAAGTCGAAGGGCGCACCGTACGGCGTCGCGGGCTGCCGCCCGCCCACCTCGGGCAGCGGCAGCCCGGTCAGCTGCTCGTACGCCTCGTCGGCGGCGTAGCCGAGGTCCTCGGCCTCGCCGTCCTCCTCCTCGTCGAACTCCGGCAGCAGCTCGGCCAGGTCGTCCGGCTCGTGCAGCCCGCCCTCGAAGACCTCCCGGCCCTGGCCGATCAGCCAGCAGCGGAAGTAGTCGAAGGAGTCCTCGGAGGCGCCGTCCAGCAGCAGGTACGCCGCGGCCCAGAGGTCGGTTCGGTAGGCGCGCTGGAACCGCGCCTCGAAGAGCCGGGCGAAGTCGATGACGTCGTCCGGGGTCAGTTGGAGGAGCCGCTCCACCAGCCGTTCGGCCTGCTCGTCCGGGTCGCCCCCGGCGGCTTCCCGGGTGTCGTCGATGATCTGCCAGAAGTCGGTCTCGTCCATCACCGCTCCAGCATCCCCGTTCGCCCGCGCCCGCGCATGTGATGCGGCCGCGAAACGCCCGTTCTTCCGACGCCGGGGCGGCCCGGGCGGCCGGGAACGGCGGAACCCCGCGCCGTCCGGGGACGACGCGGGGTTCCGGCGTGCTGCGACCAGGTGCCGCGGGGAGCCTTACAGGCCGAGCTCGACCTCGAACTCGCCGGCCTCCAGGATCTCCTTGACGGCCACCAGGAAGCGGGCGGCGTCGGCGCCGTCCACCAGGCGGTGGTCGTAGGAGAGCGACAGGTAGGTCATGTCACGGATGCCGATGGCGGTGCCGCCGTCGGACTCGATGACGACAGGGCGCTTGACGGTCGCGCCGATGCCCAGGATGGCGACCTGGTTCGGCGGCACGATCACCGTGTCGAACAGCGCACCGCGCGAGCCGGTGTTGCTGATGGTGAAGGTCGCACCGGACAGCTCGTCCGGGGTGATCTTGTTGCCGCGCACCTTGGCGGCCAGCTCCGCGGTCTTCTTCGAGATGCCGGCGATGTTGAGGTCGCCCGCACCCTTGATGACCGGGGTCATCAGACCCTTCTCGGAGTCCACCGCGATACCGATGTTCTCGGTGTCGAAGTAGGTGATGGTGCCCTCGGCCTCGTTGATCCGGGCGTTGATGACCGCGTGGGCCTTCAGCGCCTGGGCGGCGGCCTTGACGAAGAACGGCATCGGGGACAGCTTCACGCCCTCGCGGGCGAGGAAGGAGTCCTTGGCCTTGCCGCGCAGCGACATGATCTTGGTGACGTCCACCTCGACCACGCTGGTCAGCTGGGCCTGCTCGTGCAGGGCCTTCAGCATGTTGTCGCCGATGGCCTTGCGGATGCGGGTCATACCTGTGGCTGCTCGCCGCGTCCACGGCCCGAGGGTCCGGCCGCCGGCCGCGCTGCTGTTCGGCGCCGATCCGGACGTTGTCCGCCACCGGGAGGGTCGGGAAGACG
>NZ_JBEYVJ010000396.1:0-5952 GCF_040643935.1 Kitasatospora sp. NPDC047058
GCGCCGACCGGACCGCGCTGCTGGACCACCTGCGCGACACCACCCCGCTGCTGCGCGCCGGAGCGGCCGTGCCGCTGCCCGGCTTCGTCCACGCCGGGCTGTCCGTCGACGACACCGCGGCGGTCTTCTCCGTCCGGCTCGGCCTGACGCCGCCGCACGAGGTGCCGCTCGCCGACTGGTACCAGCAGGCGATCGACCGGCTGAACGACAACCCGGCGCAGCCGCTGCCCCCGGCCCTCCGGGTGCCGGACGGCTACCAGAGCACCACCACGCTCAGCTGGACCACCCTGCCGGGCGACACCGTCCTCGACGTCGCCGCGTACGCCGCGCTGGTCCAGAACGTCGTCCCGGGCACGCCGTTCGCCGCCTGGCTCGAAGCGGTCCGCGCGGCGAACCGGCCGGCGGACCGGGACGGCGGTGTCCGGCTGCCCGCCGACGCGGCGGCGGTGGTCCTGCCGAACGACACGCTGCGCTCGCTCCAGAACCGGCTCCTGCTCCCCACGGCGCGCTTCGACCCGTACGCGGCCGCGGCGGACGCGCTCGTCCCGCTGGTCACCGTCGGGGTACCGGGCGCGGTCGGCACGACGACCGCCGGCCTCAACGTGCTGACGCTGGCCCAGGCGTACGGGCTCGGCATCGAGGACCTCGCCGGGCGGATGGCCTCCGACGCGGGCGTGCTGGCCCCCGGGCCCGGGTTCACCGTCCCCGACGTGCCCGCGCTGGGGCTGGACGACCTCCTCGCGGCGATGCACGACGGGCCGGCGACGGGGACGGTGAGCGGCCAGGTCGCGCGCTTCATGCTGGGCGGGCTGCGCCTGCCCGCACCGGTCGCGGCCGACGGCGTCCACCACGCCACCGGCCCGATGACCGGCGGCTACGAGCTGACCGGGCAGCAGGTCACCGGACCACCGCCGGCCCCGGCCAGGGCCGAGGGCGAGGGGCCGGTCGTCACCATCACCGTCGGCAAGGCGCTGCCCGCCGACTGGCTGACCTTCGCCGACGCGACCGTCCACGACGGCGTGATCCGGCTCGGCCCCGCCGGTGCCGACAGCGCGGTCATCTCGATCACCGCCGCCGACCTGCGGGACAACTACCCCGCCACCGGGCTGGCGCCCGTCGTCGAGAGCCCGCTCGCGGCGCTGCCGGCGGCGCACGCGGTCGGCACCCGTCACGCCGTCACCCGGATGATCCCCTGGCGCACCACCACCCCCGTCCACCTGCCCGGGGACCCCTCCGGTCCGCCCTCCCTGTGGCCGCTGCCGGCCGACCTCACGGCGAGCGCCGGGTCGGGCCGCAGCAGCTCCGGGTACCTGCTGGAACAGACCACCCCGCAGACCGGGGCGGACGCCCGGTACACCGAGCTCGGCAGCTACGCCTGGGCGACGCTGCTCTCGTTCGGCGTCCGCCGCGTTCCGGGCCTCCCGGGGACGGCCGAGGTGCTCGGCGCGGACGCCGAGGACCGGCAGCGCGTCGCGCAGCTCCTGGAGTACCTGGCGAGCATCCCCGGCAGGCCGGCGACCGGGGACTTCCCGCCCGCGCCGCCCGGCGAAAGACTGCTGCTCACCGTGCTCTGGCAACGGCCGCCCTCCCCCGGCCTCGGCCCGGGCCTGACCTCGACACCGCTCGACACCGACCGGACGTTCCTCGTCCAGACCAACCTGACCACCGAGACCGGCAGCGGTCCGGGCGCCGCGAGCGCCACCGCCGGGCGGCACTTCGCGGCGATCGCCGACACCGAGCGGTTCCTGACGCTGCTGTGGGAGTGCAGCGTCGTGGGCGGCGGCGGCTACTGGCTGCAGTACCGCGGCGAGGTGCCCGACTCGATCTTCGACCAGGACGGGCTCGCCCGGCTGTCGCTGCTCGCCCAGCTGTCCTCGCAGTGCGGGGAGGACCCGGACCGGCACCTGTACGCCTTCACCAACGCCGCCGTGGTCGGCGACGGGGTGGACCCGGCCTCGGTCGCGCTCGCCGCCCGCGCGGTGAACCCGCCCGAGCTGCGGCCCGCCGCCTCGCTCGACCCCGGCCAGGCCGGCTTCACCGCGCGGTTCGCCAACCCGCTGGCCGACGACACCCCGCAGGGGCTGCTGCGACGCCTCTACGGGCTGCTCGGCTTCCGGCTGGAGGCGACCACGGGCTTCCGCGGCAGCGTCGAGAGCCGGGCGGTGTCGCCGAAGCCGGCCGACGGCACCGACGACCTCGGCCTCCTGGCCGCCGACGAGGCCGCCGAGGAGGTCTGGGACCTCACCCGGATCGTCGACGTCAGCCGCTTCGCCCTGCACCGCGCCGAGGCCGTCCCCACCGCCCCGCCCCCGGACCGCGACCCGTACGCCGGGATCGCCGCCGACGCGCAGGCGCGGGTCTCGGTGTGGTTCCAGGACGTGTTCGGCAACCGCTCGGGCAGTCCGGACCAGGCCGACGTGCCCGTCCGGTACACCGACCCGGTCATCGGCGCCGGCGCCTGGCCCTCGACCACCCTCCGCTACACCGTGGAGCCGGCCGCCGAAACGGCCGAGGAGGCTGCCGAACTGACCGTCGCCGTCGACCTGCAGACCGTCAGCTACCAGCCGGGCGCGGCCGAGGCCGGTCTGTCGGCCGCCGCTGCGGCGCAGCGCGACCGGGACCGCCTGGTGCCGGTCTACTACCAGCTCGCCCGGCCCGACGTCCGGGCCGCACTGCTCACCTCCCTCCGGCAGGAACCCGGATCGGAGCCCACCCCGCTCCCCGTCGACGTGGCCGTGCTCCGCCGGTACGTCATCGGCGCCCACGCGCTGCTCGACTCGCTCGCGGCGATCACCTCCGCACCCGCCGGCGACGCCACGACCCTCGACGACCTCTGCACCACGTACGGCGTCGGCTACGACGAGCTGGGCGCGGCGAACGCGGACGCGGCCATCGACGTCATCCTGGACGCCGACGGACTCGCGGTGCCGGTGAGCGCGGCGTTCCGCAACGGCGACACCGTCGCCGGGCTGTGCCGCGCGGTCGACCCCGCCCTCGACCCGGAGCAGGTGCTGCTGGACGAGGACAACACCGTGCTGCCGCTGAACCCGTCCGTCGAGCTCGTCACCCCGGCGCGCGACGCCGTGGTGCCGGGCGGGTCACCGACGGGCTGCTCACCGACGGCCGGGTCACCGACCGCCGGGTCACCGACCGCCGGGTCACCGACCGCCGAGTCACCGCCGGCCGGGGAGCTCGCGGCGGCGCTGCGCTGCACCCTCACCACGCTGGTGACGGCCAACCAGGACCGCTCCGGGCTGCTCACGCCGGGGTTCGTCTTCGACTGCAACGGCGTCCAGGTGCAGGTCGCACCCGACGGACCGGCCGCCGGGGCGACGCCGGCGGACATCGCCTCGGCGTTCCAGGAGCTCGGGGTCCCGTTCGACGCCGCCCAGGTGGTGTCCCTGAACGGGGACCGGCCGGGCCTCTTCCGAGCGGGCGCGTGTCTCGAGGTCACCGGCTACCTGGTCGAGAGCGGCGACACCCTGCGCGACAACCGGCCCGGCCTCACCCCCGGGCAGCTCGCGCCGCTGAACACCACGACCGCCGGTCTCTTCACCCCGGGCACGCCGGTGTTCCTCACCACGACGCCGACGGCCGTGCCCGCGGGCGACACGCTCGGGCACTTCGCCGCCGTCCACGCCACCACCCCCGGCGCACTGCTGCGGCACAACGGCCCGGTCGCCGTCTCGGCCGGCTCGCCCCCGGTCGTGCCCGGGATGTGGGCGTGGCCGGCGGACCCCGACGCCCTGCGGGTGCCGTACACCGTGCGCGGGGGCGACTCGCTCGACGGCATCGCCGCGCACTTCCCCGGAGCCGGCCTGGCCGAGGCCAACGCCACGATGCCGGGGACCGTCGCGTCGGGCGTCACCGTCACGGTCGGCGGCGCATCGGTGACGACGGCGGCGCCCGCCTCGTTCGCCGAGGTCTGCGCACTGTTCGGCCCGCCGGTCGGACTCGCCGCGCTCGCCGCCGCGATCGGCGGGCGGACCGACGTGCTCGCGGCCGGAGCACTGCTGGTCTGCCCGCCCGGCGTGCTCCCCGGGCAGCCCGCGGCGGCCGGCGTGACCCCGCAGGCGGCCGCCCGGCGGTTCGGCGTCACCGCGGTCGCACTGCTCGCCGCGAACGCCGGCACACCGGACCTGCTGCTGCCCGGGCAGGTGCTGCGCGGGCGGCAGCCGGACACGGACGGCGGCACCGTGCCCACCGAGACGACCGCCGACCACGACACGCTCACCGCCCTGGTCGAGCGGTTCCGCCGGCGCGGCGTCACCACCGGCATCGAGGCCGTCGCCGCGGCCAACGCCGACACCGCGTTCCTGCGGCCCGGCGCGCGCGTGGTCGTCCCCCCGGCCACCGCCCGCCTCACCGGCGGGCTCGGCGAACCGACGGCGGACGGCGTCCGGTGGTCCTTCCCCGCGCCCGTCTTCCCCGTCACCGTGGCGCTGGAGCTCTCCCGCGATCCCGCGCTGGTCGACCCGGCCCTCGCCGCCACCGCGACCCGCGCGGTGACGGCCGTTCCGGCCGGCCGGAGCACCGACCGTGCCCAGAGCGGTGCGCTCAGCCTGGCGGCGTTCGCCGAACAGGTCCAGCGTGCGGTGCCGGTCCTGCGGCTGGCGACGGCGCCGGGCCGTACGTCCGCCACGGTGTCCGGCACCGACGTGTGGGCGGTCGTCTTCGGCACCGGCGGCATCGAGCGCGTCGCCGTCGAACCCCCGCTGGAGATCGCCGGCAGCCGGCAGCCGCGCACCTTCGCGATCCGCCCGCTCGCCACCACACTCATCGCACGCCGGCACGTGGAGACCCGTGGATTCGACGCCGGTACCGGGCTGCTGACCGGAAGCCGGACCCGTGACTACCAGGGAATCGACCTGGAACTCTGGGCCCGCGGGTTCCTCACGGACGTCGAGCTGCTGCTGTCAGCCGCGTACGTGCGAGGCGCGTACGAGCTGGGCCGGGACGTGCTCGACGGGATCATCGACGTCAAGAAGACGCTCGCCGGCGCGATCGCCGCAGGCCTCGACCACGTCCTCGCCCCGGAGGAGCCGGCCGCCCGATCCGACACCGGAGCCGACGCCGAGCGCGCGGCGGCCGTCGAACGGCTGCGCCAGGAGCTGCTCGCCTCGCTCACCCGCGGCTACGCGACCTCGGCCGTCGTCCAGTACGACACCGGTGCGACATCGCCGTGGACGGACGTGTACGCGCGGCTGTCCGGCAACCCGGTCGTCGACTACGGCGACGTCCCGGAACACCTGCGGACCGCGACCCTGTCGAACGGCAAGGTCCCGCTCGCCGACGGCGACGCGCAGATCAGCTTCCTCGTCACCGTCCCCGACGTGGCCGCGCACGCCGCGCTCGACCTCACCCTCGACTTCTCCGGCGTCCAGCTGGAGTTCGGGATCGAGCGGGAGGTCGAGGGCTACGACCGGTCCGACTGGCTCACGTTCGTCACCCCCCTCGCCTCCGGCTCGCCGCCCGCCCTGGACTTCGACCTCGGCTCGCCGCGGGTGCCGCTCCCGCTGCGCGCGTACCCGCCGATGCCGATCCTGCTCGACCAGCACGCCGACGTCCCCACCTCGGCCGACCGGCTCGACGACGCACTGCACTGGCGGTACCGCTTCTCCGTGCAGCACCAGTCGGCCGAGCAGGACACCCTCGAACTCCGGATCACGTACAACCAGGCACCCCGCACCCCCGCCGCCGCACCGGAGGACGACCTGTTCAGCGCCCTGGCGCAGTACACCGCGGTCTCCGCCCCGCTGCTCGGCCTGCTCGCCGGCCTGACCGTCTGGGAGCGTGCCGACCCGGACCGGCGCACCGCCCTGGCCAACGCGCTCGCCACCTACCGGACGCTCGCCACCGCCGTCGCGCAGGCCTGGGCGGCGCACTGGACGGACGCCTCCGCGCCGCCGGCCGCGGCCGCGGCCGGGGGGCCCGTCCCGGACGTCTACCGGT
>NZ_JBEYVJ010000397.1:0-5949 GCF_040643935.1 Kitasatospora sp. NPDC047058
CCGGCGCTCTGCTCCGTATGCCGGTCCCCCCCCCCCCGCCCCGGGGCGCCGCCCCCCCCCCCCCCCCCCCGGGGGGCGCCCGCCCCCGCGCCCCCCCCCCCCCCACAGACTCCTCCTGGTGGCGTGTACCTATCCGGTCGTGCCCGCGCCACCAGGAGGCCAGGCCCGATCGGCAGGCGGGCTGGGGCTCATCCGCCCCCTGCCGATCGACCAGACCGGTGACGCGCACTCCCTGTCGGGGGCACTTCGGTCGTGCCAGTTGCGCGTCGCCCGGCCCCCTCCCTCGCCGAGGGGAGCCTCTCGTACGTCGGAAGCGGGACGAGGGGAACGGCGGGGAGGGGGTCGCACCCCCGACCCCCGGGCACATGCTTGACGAACCATTGCCAGACCAGTCCGGAAGTGAGGCCCACGCCATGCCCGCCACCCCCACCCAGGGCCATGTGGTCGTAGCTCCCGACAAGTTCAAGGGCACCCTGGAGGGCGCCGAGGTCGCCGCCCGGATCGCCGCCGGCATCCGCCGCGTCGCGCCCGGCGCCGACGTCCGGGAACTGCCCGTCGCCGACGGCGGCGAGGGCACCCTGGCCGCCGCGCTGGCGGCCGGCTTCACCCGTGTCCCGGCCAAGGTGGCCGGCCCCACCGGCCTGCCGGTGGACGCCGCGCTCGCCGTCCGGGGCGACACCGCCGTGGTCGAGCTGGCGCAGTCCTCCGGACTCGCCCGGCTGCCCGGCGGCCGGACCGCCCCGCTCGCGGCCGGCTCGTACGGGGTCGGCCAGCTGATCGCCCGGGCGGTGGGCCTCGGGGCCAAGCGGATCGTGCTCGGCCTCGGCGGCAGCGCCTGCACCGACGGCGGCGCGGGCATGCTCCAGGGGCTCGGCGTCTCGCTGCAGGACGCCGACGGCGCCGAGCTGGCGCCCGGCGGGGCCGCCCTGCGCCGGCTGGCCCGGCTCGACCTCGGCCCGCTGGCGACCGCGACATCGGCGCCGGGCCTCACCGGGGTCGAGGTCGTCGTGGCCTGCGACGTGGACAACCCGCTGCTCGGCCCGCGCGGCGCGACCGCCGTCTACGGCCCGCAGAAGGGCGCCGACGGCGACGACCTGGTGGTCCTGGAGGAGGGCCTGACCCGCTTCGCCGACGTGGTCGGCGAGGCCGTCGGGCGGGACGTCCGCAACGCCCCCGGCGCCGGGGCCGCAGGCGGGGTGGGCTTCGCCGCCCTCGCCCTGCTCGGCGCCACCATGCGACCCGGCATCGAGCTGATGCTCGAACTGCTGGGTTTCGACGAGGCCGTGCGTGGGGCACGCCTCGTCGTGACCGGCGAGGGATGCCTGGACGCTCAGACGCTCCACGGCAAGGCACCCGCCGGCGTTGCCGCGGCGGCCACCCGGGCGGGGGTTCGGGTGGCTGCTGTGGCGGGGCGGCTGGAACTGTCGGAGCGTGAGTGGCGGGCCGCCGGCTTCGCCGCCGCGTACGCCCTGACCGACCTGGCCGAGCAGCCCGGCGACTCGATGACCCGGGCGGCGGAGCTCGCCGAGGTCGCGGGGGAGCGGCTGGCGGCGGCCTTCCTGGCCCGCTGACCGGAACCCGCTGCCCTCGTACGTTCCTCCATTGACGTTTTGTTGAAGGCGGCCCTAGGCTCCGGGCAATCCTTCGACCAACCCCCTCTTCCCTAGGCCACCCCTCTTCAGGTTTCGGAGGTCCCCCATGCCCTTCAGCGAGACTGCGGTGATCCGCTCCCGCCGGGTGGTGCTGCCGGACGGCGAGCGTCCCGCGGACGTGCTGATCCGGGACGGGCGGATCGAGCAGGTCGCCGCGCACGGCTCCCTCCTGGCCGGCGACCAGCATCTGACCGACCTCGGCGACACCGCCCTGCTCCCCGGCCTGGTCGACACCCACGTGCACGTCAACGAGCCCGGCCGGACCGAGTGGGAGGGCTTCGCCACCGCCACCCGGGCGGCCGCCGCCGGCGGCGTCACCACCGTCATCGACATGCCGCTCAACTCCGTCCCGCCCACCACCACCCCGGCCGGGCTGGAGGCCAAGCGCAAGACCGCCGAGGGCCAGGCCTGGGTCGACCTCGGCTTCTGGGGCGGCGCCGTCCCCGGCAACGTGCCCGACCTCGAACCGCTGCACCGCGCAGGCGTGTTCGGCTTCAAGAGCTTCCTCGCACCGTCCGGTGTGGACGAGTTCCCGCACGTCGAACAGGCCGACCTGGAGGCCGCCCTGGCCGAGCAGGCCCGGCTCGGCGCGCTCGCGATCATCCACGCCGAGGACCCCGCCGTCCTGGCCGCCGCCCCGCAGCAGCCCGGCGTCCACTACCGGGACTTCCTCGCCTCGCGGCCCGCCGACGCGGAGACCGCCGCCGTCGCCCGGCTGCTGGACACCGCCCGCCGCACCGGCGCCCGGGTCCACATCCTGCACGTCTCCTCCGCCGCCGTGCTGCCGCTGCTGCGGCAGGCCCGCGAGGACGGCGTCCGGGTGACCGCCGAGACCTGCCCGCACTACCTCACCCTCGCGGCCGAGGAGGTGCCGGACGGCGACACCGCCTTCAAGTGCTGCCCGCCGATCCGCGACGAGGCCAACCGCGACGCGCTCTGGGCGGCCCTGGCGGCCGGCGAGTTCATCGCGATCGTCTCCGACCACTCGCCGTCCACCCCGGACCTCAAACTGCTGCCCGAATTCGGCGGCAGCGGGGACTTCGCCCAGGCCTGGGGCGGCATCGCCTCCCTGCAGCTCGGCCTGCCCGCGATCTGGACCGAGGCCCGCCGCCGCGGCCACACGCTCGCCGACGTGGTCCGCTGGATGGCGGGCGGTCCGGCCGCCCTGGCCGGCCTCACCGGCACCAAGGGCGCCATCGCCGTCGGCCACGACGCCGACCTGGTCGCCTTCGACCCCGACGCCGCGTTCGCGGTGCACGCCGCCGAGCTGCACCACCGCAACCCCGTCACCCCGTACGCGGGCCGGACCCTGACCGGCGCCGTACGCACCACCTGGCTGCGCGGCCGGGTCGTCGACGTCACCGCCGAGCCGTTCGGCCGTCAGATCACCCGCCCGGCCACCCGCCCCGATCACTCGTCCTGAGGAGTCTCAGTGAGCACCGTCAACACCCCGAGCGCTCCGTTCACCGAGCTGGTCAACCTGGCCTCCCGGCTGCTCGGCGCCGGCGTCGTCGCCACCAACGAGGACACCTTCGCCGACGCGGAGAACCTGCTGGTCGCCAAGCCCGCCGAGTTCCGCCCGCACACCTTCGGCCACAAGGGCCAGATCATGGACGGCTGGGAGTCCAAGCGCCGCCGCGGCACCTCCGCCGAGCAGCCGCACCCCACCGACGACGACCACGACTGGACGATCGTCCGGCTCGGCGCCGGCGGCGTCGTCCGCGGACTGGTCGTCGACACCGCCCACTTCACCGGCAACTACCCGGAGAGCGCCTCGGTCGAGGCCGCCGCCGTCCCGGGCCACCCCTCGCCGGAGGAGCTGGCCGCGGCCGCGTGGGTCGAACTGCTGCCGCGCACGCCCCTCCAGGGCGACACCGCGCACGAGTTCGCCGTCGACGACGCCACCCGCTTCACCCACGTACGCCTGAACATCTTCCCGGACGGCGGCGTCGCCCGGCTGCGCGTGCACGGCGAGGTGCTGCCCGACCCGCGCGAGCTGGACGGCCTCACCTTCGACCTGGCCGCCCAGGAGTACGGCGGCGTGGCCGAGGCGGCGTCCGACCGCTACTTCTCCTCCCCGCACAACCTGAACGCTCCCGGTCGCGCCTCCGTCATGGGCGAGGGCTGGGAGACCCGGCGTCGGCGCGACAAGGCCAACGACTGGGTGCAGATCGCCCTGGCCGGGGGCGGTGAGGTCCTGGCCGCCGAGGTGGACACCACCCACTTCGTCGCCAACGCCCCCGGCTGGGCCGACCTGGCCGGCTACGACGCCTCGACGGGCGGCGACCCGTCGGAGGACCGTGACGGCTGGTTCGAGATACTGCCCCGCACCCGCCTGCAGCCCGACACCCGGCACCGCTTCCGGCTCGACGTCGGCCGCCCGGTGACCCACGTCCGGATCAACGTCTACCCGGACGGCGGCCTCGCCCGCCTGCGCCTCACCGGACGGCTCACCGAAGCCGGCCGCGCCGCCCTCGCCCTGCGCTGGTTCAACGCCGTCCCGGCCGCCGAGGCCGTCACCGCGCTCACCGAGGCCGGCCTGGGCGCCGAGGAGGCCGCCGGCCTGGCCGCCGCCCGTCCGCTGGCGGACCGGGCCGCGGCCGCCGAGGCCGTCGCCGCGCTCCGCCCGGCCGACGGCCCGGACGGCGAGCACTCCTCCCGCCGCCGCTCCGCCGTCTGGCGCCTGCTCGGCATCTGACGCCTCCGCCACCCCGCGCCGGGCGACCGTCACTCCCTCTCCACCCGCACCGCCTTCATCGACACCCCGAAGGACCCCTCCATGTCCAAGATCCTGACCACGGAGTCCGGCGCGCCGATCGCCGACAACCAGAACTCGGCGTCCGCCGGCGAGTACGGCCCGCTGCTCATCCAGGACCAGCAGCTCCTGGAGAAGCTGGCCCGGTTCAACCGCGAGCGCATCCCGGAGCGCGTCGTGCACGCCCGCGGCTCCGGCGCGTACGGCTACTTCGAGGTGACCGACGAGGTCTCGCAGTACACCCGGGCCGCCTTCCTCTCCGAGGTCGGCAAGCGCACCGAGCTGTTCCTGCGCTTCTCCACCGTGGCCGGCAACCTGGGCTCCAGCGACGCCGTCCGCGACCCGCGCGGCTTCGCGGTGAAGTTCTACACCGAGGAGGGCAACTACGACCTCGTCGGCAACAACACCCCGGTGTTCTTCATCAAGGACCCGGTCAAGTTCCCCGACTTCATCCACTCGCAGAAGCGCGACCCGTACACCGGCGTCCAGGAAGCCGACAACGTCTGGGACTTCTGGTCCCACTCGCCGGCCTCCACCCACCAGATCACCTGGCTGTTCGGCGACCGCGGCATCCCGGCCTCGTACCGCCACATGAACGGCTACGGCTCGCACACCTACCAGTGGGTCAACGGGCAGGGCGACGCCTACTGGGTGAAGTACCACTTCAAGACCAACCAGGGCATCCGCTCGCTGGACGGCGAGCAGTCCGCCGAGGTGCTGGGCGCCGACGCCGACTCGCACCAGCGCGACCTGCACCAGGCCATCGAGCGGGGCGTCTTCCCGTCCTGGACCCTCTACGTCCAGCTGATGCCGGTCGCCGAGGCCGCGGAGTACCGCTTCAACCCCTTCGACCTCACCAAGGTGTGGCCGCACGCCGACTACCCGCTGGTCAAGGTCGGCCGCCTGGTGCTGAACCGCAACCCCGAGAACGTCTTCGCCGACGTCGAGCAGTCCGCGTTCTCGCCGAACAACTTCGTGCCCGGCATCGGCCCGTCCCCGGACAAGATGCTCCAGGGCCGGCTGTTCGCCTACGCCGACGCCCAGCGCTACCGCCTCGGCGTCAACCACACGCTGCTCGCGGTGAACGCCCCGCGCGCCACCGAGGCGAACAACTACGGCCGGGACGGCTTCTCCGCCGTCAACAAGTCCGGCCGCGGCAAGAACTACGAGCCCAACTCGTACGACGGCCCCGCCCAGACCGACAGCGCGCTCGCCGCGCCGGTCAAGCTGGACGGCTACACCGGCACCTACACCACGCCGGCGCACACCAAGGACGACGACTTCTTCCAGGCCGGCGAGCTCTACCGGCTGATGTCGGCGGGCGAGAAGACTCGCCTGATCGACAACATCGCGGGCTTCCTGGCGCAGGTGACCCGCGACGACATCGTCGAGAAGAACCTCGCCCACTTCCACGCCGCGGACGAGGAGTACGGCGCCCGCCTGGAGGCGGCCGTCGCCAAGCTCCGCGCCGGCGAAGAGGGCTGACGCGCCGGCTCCCTCCGACCCCCTCACCGGCCGCCGGGGCCCGCACCCCGGCGGCCG
>NZ_JBEYVJ010000398.1:0-5914 GCF_040643935.1 Kitasatospora sp. NPDC047058
GCGACCGGTCGGCCGCGTCGCAGGCCACCACGTCCACGCTGCTGCCCCGGGCCGCCAGTTCGGCGACCGCGGCGGCGAGACCGGCGGCGGCCGGGCCGGAACGGCTGGTCAGCACCAGCCGCGGGGCTCCGCGGCCGGCCAGCCAGCGGGCCACGTGCCCGCCGATCGCGCCGGTGCCGCCGGTGACCAGGACGGTCCCGCCGGGCGTCCACGGCCGGTCCGCCGGGCCCGGGTGGGGGGCCCGGGTGAGCCGGCGGGCCAGGATCCCGGCCGGACGGACCGCCACCTGGTCCTCACCGCAGCCGGCCAGCACCGCGGCCAGCCGTCCCGCGGTCTGCTCGTCGAGCACGGCATGGGGGCCTCCCCGGCCGAAGGCTGGGGGAAGGTCCACCAACCCGCCCCAGCGGTCGGGGTGTTCCAGCGCGACGACGCGGCCCAGGCCCCAGACCTGCGTCTGCACCGGGCTGGCCGGGCCCTCGCCCGGCCCGCCGGCCACCGCACCGGACGTGACCACCCACAGCGGGGCGTCCACCCCGGCGGCGCCCAGCGCCTGCACCAGGGTCAGCGTCGCGGCCAGGCCCCGGGGGACCACCGGGTACTCCGGGACGGACGCCTCGTCCAGGGCCAGCAGCGACACCACGCCGGCGAACCCGGCGTCGGGCAGCAGCGCGCGGATCCGCTCGGCCGTCCGCTCCCGGCCGTCCCCGGCCGCGGCCTCCAGGACGACGGGCTCGGCACCGCGGGCGGTCAGCGCCGCCGTGCACCGGCGGACGAGGTCCGCACCGGCCCGACCGGCCGGGGTGACGACCAGCCAGGCCCCGGACAGCCGGGCGGGGGCGGGGTCCGCGACCGGCGCCCAGGTGACCCGGTAGCGCCAGTTCTCCGTCACCGAGCGGTCCTGCTCACGGCGCCGCCAGGTCGCCAGCGCGGGCAGCACCTCGGCGAGCTGCTGCTGGTCCTCGATCGCCAGGGTGTCGGCGAGCCGGGCCAGGTCACCGCCCTCGACCGCGGCCCAGAACCGGGCCTCGGCCTCCGTGCTCGCCCCGTCGCCGCCCAGCGGGGACGCCGTGGCGGCCGCCTGCAGCCAGTAGTGCTGGTGCTGGAAGGCGTAGGTCGGCAGCTCCACCCGACCGGCGGCCGGCAGGACCGTCGCCCAGTCGACGGGCAGGCCGCCGACGTAGGCCTGGGCGAGAGCGGTGACCAGACGGGTGGCCCCGCCGTTGTCGCGCTCCAGCGAGCCCACGCTCAGCACGTCGAAGCCGGCGTCCTCGGCGGTCTCGGTGACCGAGGCGGTCAGCACCGGGTGCGTCGAGACCTCGACGAACGCGCCGTAGCCGCCGCCGAGGAGCGTACGGACGGCCTCCTCGAAACGCACCATCCGGCGCAGGTTCGCGTACCAGTACGCGGAGTCCACCTCGGTGCCGGTCAGCCACTCGCCGGTGACCGTGGAGATCATCGGCACCCGGCCGGCCTGCGGGGCGATCCCGGCCAGCTCCTTCTCCAGCACGGCGGCCAGCGGCTCCACCGCCGGCGAGTGCGCGACGAAGTCGGTCTCCGGGATCCGCCAGCGCAGCACCTTGCGCGAGGCCAGCTCCCGCTCGAACTCGGACAGCGCGTCCGGCTCGCCCGAGACGACGACCGCGGCCGGGCCGTTGACCGCGGCCACCGACAGCCGCTCGCCCCAGCCCTCGACGATCTCGCGCACGGCCGGCGACGGCATCACGACCGAGACCATCGAGCCCTGGATGGACAGGCTGGACAGCGCCCGGGCGCGGACGGTCACCACGCGGGCGCCGTCCTCCAGGGACAGCATCCCGGCGACGGTCGCCGCCGCGATCTCGCCCTGCGAGTGGCCCAGGACGGCATCGGGCCGGACGCCCGCGGCCTCCCAGACCGCCGCCAGCGACACCATGATCGCCCACAGCACCGGCTGCACCACGTCGGCCGAGTCCAAGCCGGGAGCACCCTCGGCCCCGGCGATGACGTCGCGCACCGACCACGGCACGTACGGCGCCAGCGCCGCCTCGCACTCCGCCAGCCGCGCCGCGAACACCGGGCTCGACTGCGCCAGCTCACGGCCCATGCCGACCCACTGCGCACCCTGGCCGGCGAACACGAACGCCGTCCGGCCCCCGGCCCGGGCCACACCCGACACCACGGAACCGGCCGGAGTGCCGAGGGCCAGACTCTCCAGACCCGACGCCAGCGCACCCCGGTCGCCGCCGACCACGACGGCCCGGTGCTCGAAGACGGAGCGCGTCGCCGCCAGCGACCACGCCACCTCCGCCGGCACCAGCTCCGGCCGCGCCGACACCCAGTCCCGCAGCCGGCCCGCCTGGGCCGCCAGCCCCCGCGCCGACCGGCCCGACACCAGCCACGCGGCCGGCCCGTCCTCGACCACCACGGCCGGGCGGACCTCGTCGGCCGGCCCGTCCGGGACCTCCGCCTCCGCGGCGTCCCCGGCCGGGGCCTCCTCCAGGATGAGGTGCGCGTTGGTGCCGCTCATCCCGAACGACGAGATGCCGGCCCGGCGCACCCGGCCCTCGGCCGACCACGGCACCGCCTCGGTCAGCAGCTCCACCTCACCGGCGGACCAGTCGATGTGCGGGGAACGCTCGGCGGCGTGCAGCGTCGCCGGCAGCTCCCGGTTCCGCAGCGCCATCACCATCTTGATCACACCGGCCACACCGGCCGCGGCCTGGGTGTGCCCGATGTTCGACTTCACCGAGCCCAGTCGCAGCGGGCCGTTGCCGCCGCGCTCCTGGCCGTAGGTGGCGAGCAGCGCCTGCGCCTCGATCGGGTCCCCGAGCGGGGTACCCGTCCCGTGCGCCTCCACCACGTCGACCTCGTCGGCACGGACCCCGGCGTTCGCCAGCGCCGCGCGGATCACCCGCTGCTGCGAGGGGCCGTTGGGGGCGGTGAGACCGTTGGACGCACCGTCCTGGTTGGTCGCGCTGCCGCGGATCACCGCGAGCACCCGGTGCCCGTTGCGCTGCGCGTCCGACAGGCGCTCGACGACGAGCATGCCCGCGCCCTCGCCCAGGCCCATGCCGTCGGCCCCCGCCGAGAACGGCTTGCACCGTCCGTCCGGCGCCAGGCCCATCTGCCGGCTGAACTGGTCGAACAGGAGCGGGTTGGCCGCCACCATGACGCCGCCCGCCAGGGCCAGCGTGCACTCACCGGAGCGCACCGCCTGGCAGGCGAGGTGCAGGGCGACCAGCGAGGACGAGCAGGCCGTGTCGACCGTCACCGCCGGGCCCTCCAGGCCCAGTACGTACGACACCCGGCCGGAGACGACACTGGTCGAGATCCCGGTGACGAGGTGCCCGTCCAGCTCGCCCTGCAGGCCGGAGCTCCAGCCGTAGCCCGAGGCGGACGCGCCGGCGAAGACACCGGTCGCCGAACCGCGCAGCGCCGCGGGGTCGAGACCGGCCCGCTCCAGCGCCTCCCAGGCCACCTCCAGCAGCAGCCGCTGCTGCGGGTCCATCGACACGGCCTCGCGCGGGCTGATCCCGAAGAACCCCGCGTCGAAGCCGGTCGCGTCGTAGACGAAGCCGCCCGCCCGGACGGGTCCGCCGTCGGCGGCGTCGCCGCGGCCCTCGATGACCCAGCCCCGGTCCTCCGGCAGGACGGAGATGGCGTCGGTCCCGGCGGTCACCAGGTCCCACATCTCCTCCGGGCCGGTCACCCCGCCCGGGTACCGGCACGCCATGCCGACGATCGCCAGCGGCTCGTCGGTCGCCGCCGCGACGACCGGCGCGGTCTGCGCGGCGTCGGGGACGCCCGCCAGCTGAGCCAGCAGGAACTCGGCGGCGGCCGTGGGCGTGGGGGCGTCGAACATCAGGGTCGCGGGCAGCTGCAGGCCGGTGGCGGCGCTGAGCCGGTTGCGCAGCTCGACCGAGGTCAGCGAGTCGAAGCCCAGGTCGCTGAAGGCACGGGTGGCCTCGACGGCGTCGGGCGACGCGTAGTCGAGGACGGCGGCCGCCTGGGTCTGGACCAGGGTGACCAGCATCCGGTTCTGCTCGATGCGGGCCAGGCCCGCCAGCCGCTGCTTCCAGGACGCGCTCGCGTCCGAGCCGCCGGCCGGGTCGCCCGCGGTCGCGGCCGGCAGGTCACCGGCCAGCGCCTGCCGGACCTCCGGCAGGGTCTCGATCAGCGGGCTGGGCCGGCGCAGCGTGAACGGCGGGGCGAACCGCGCCCAGTCGATGTCGGCGACCGTCAGCTGTTCCTCGCCGCCGTCCAGGATCTGGGCTAGCGCCTGGACGGCGTGGTCCTTGTCCATGACGATCAGTCCGCGGCGGCTGCCCTGTGCGGCGCCCGCCTCGTCGGTCATGCCGCCGCCGCCCCAGGAACCCCAGGCCACCGAGGTCGCGGTCCGGCCCTGCGCCCGGCGGTACTCGGCCAGGCCGTCCAGGAAGGTGTTGGCCGCGGCGTAGGCGGGCTGGAGACCACTGCCCCAGGTCGCCGCGATCGAGGAGAAGAGGACGAAGGCGTCGAGGTCCAGGCCGGCGGTCAGCTCGTCCAGGTGCACGGCGCCGGCGGCCTTGGCGGCCAGCACCGCGGCGGTCTCGGCCAGGTCGGTCTCGTGCACGGTGGAGTGCTGGACGACACCGGCGGTGTGGAACACCGCGGACAGGGCGGGGCCCTCCGCCGCGATCCGGTCCAGCAGCCCGGCCAGGTGCGAGCGGTCGGCCGCGTCGCAGGCCACCACGTCCACGCTGCTGCCCCGGGCCGCCAGTTCGGCGACCCTGGCGGCCAGACCGGCGGCGGAGGCTCCGGACCGGCTGGTCAGCACGAGTCGCTTGGCGCCGCGGCCGGCCAGCCAGTCGGCCACGTGCCCGCCGATCGCACCGGTGCCACCGGTGATCAGGACGGTGCCGCCCGGCACGAACTGCCCGGCGTTGCCGCGGGGTTGCCCGGCCCTGGTGAGCCGGCGGCCGAAGACCGCGGCCGGACGGATGGCGACCTGGTCCTCGCCGCAGCCGGCCAGCACCGCGCACAGCCGGGCCGCGGCCTGCTCGTCGAACGCGGCCGGAAGGTCGACCAACCCGCCCCAGCGGTCGGGGTGTTCGAGGCCGACGACCCGGCCGAAGCCCCAGATCTGGGTCTGCAGCGGGCTGGTCAGCGCCTCGCCCGGCGTCGCCGCGACGGCGCCGCGGGTGAGCACCCACAGCGGTGCGTCGAGGCCGGTGTCGCCGAGCGCCTGCACCGCGGCCAGCGTGGTGGCGAAGCCCCGCGGGACCGCGGGGTGCCCGGGCACGGGCGTCTCGTCCAGGGCCAGCAGCGACACGATGCCGGCCGGCTCCTCGCCGTCCTGCAGTGCCGCGCCGATGACGGCCGCCACGTCGCCCCGGTCCAGGGCATCGGCCGGCAGCGCGGCGACGGTGACGTCCGCGCCGCGGGCCGCCAGTGCCCGGACGCAGGACTGCGTCAGCTCGTCGTCGGCCCGGTCGGCGAGCAGCAGCCAGCGGCCGGTGGGCGCGCCGGTGCCGGTGTCCACGACCGGCGCCCAGGTGACGCGGTAGCGCCAGGCCTCCGTCGCCGAACGGTCGCGCTCGCGGCGGCGCCAGGAGGTCAGCGCCTCCAGCACCTCGCCGAGGGAGCGCTGGTCGTCCAGCTCCAGGACCTCGGCGATGTGGGCCAGGTCGCCGCCCTCGACGGCGGCCCAGAACCGGGCCTCGGCGGCGGTGCCCGAGCCGTCGCCGGCGACGGGGGTCACGCTGACGGCCGAGGGCTCCAGCCAGTACCGCTGACGCTGGAAGGCGTAGGTCGGCAGGTCCACCTGCCCGGCGGCCGGCAGGACGGTCTTCCAGTCGACGGGCAGACCGCCGACGTAGGCCTGCGCGAGCGAGGTGAGCAGGCGGGAGGCGCCCGCGTTCTCGCGCTCCAGCGTGCCGACCGTCAGGACATCGGC
>NZ_JBEYVJ010000399.1:0-5875 GCF_040643935.1 Kitasatospora sp. NPDC047058
GCGCATCCGGTGACCCCGGGCACCCCAGGACGCCTGCACGGCGCCCCCGCAGCGCCCCCGCAGGGCCGTCACGGGGCCCCGGCTGCCAGCTTCGAACGCCAGTAGCCCAGCTGGCTGTTCAGCAGGCTGTCCGGGTCCGCGCCGTCGCCGAGCAGCTCGCGCTGCCAGAGGGCGTAGTCGGCGTACTGGACCGGCAGCGGCGCCCACTCGGGCTTCGCGCCCTCGGAGCGGGCCGCGTAGGCGGTGGTCAGGTCCCGCGAGAGCGGCCCCGTCGACCAGCCGTCACCGGCGATGTGGTGCACCACGAGCAGCAGGACGTGCTCCTCGGGCGCCAGCCGGAAGAGTTCGGCGTGCAGCGGCGGCTCGGCGGCGAGGTCGAAGCCGTACCGGGCCGCCTCCGCCAGCCGGGCCGGCAGCTCGCGTTCGCCGAGCTCGGTCACCCGCAGCCGCGGCCGGGCCCGGTCGGGGTCCAGCACCCGCTGGCACGGCACGCCGTCGACGGTCGGGAAGACGGTGCGCAGGCTCTCGTGCCGCTCGGCCACGTCCGCAAGGGCGTCCTCCAGGGCCCGCTGGTCCAGGCTTCCGGAGAGCCGCAGCGTCAGGGGGATGTTGTACGTGGCGCTCGGGCCCTCCATGCGGTGCAGGAACCAGAGCCGGCGCTGCGCGAAGGAGAGCGGGACGGTCTCCGGCCTCTCGCTCCGCCCCAGCGCCGGACGCGCCCGGCCCGCGACGTCCACGGCCGCCGCCAGTTCCGCCACCGTCGGCGCGTCGAACAGGTCGCCGAGCCGCAGCTCCACACCGAGGACCGACCGTGCCCGGGCGACCAGCCGGGTGGCCAGCAGGGAGTGCCCGCCGAGGTCGAAGAAGCTGTCGTCCAGCGCGGGCTCGGACACCCCGAGCACCTCGGCGAACAGCCCCGCGAGCAGGTGTTCGGTCGCGGTACGGGGAGCGCGGCCCGGCGCGGCGGGCTGCCGCCCGGGCGCCGGGAGGGCCCGCCGGTCGAACTTGCCGTTCGGGGTCAGCGGCAGCGCGTCCAGCAGCACGTACGCGGCCGGCACCATGTGCCGGGGCAGCCGGTCGCGCAGGTGGTCGCGCAGGGCGGTGTCGGTCACGGTGGTGCCGGGCTCGGGCACCGCGTAGGCGACCAGCCGGGGCTCCTCCTCGGTGCGCACCAGCACGGCGGCCCGGGCGACCTGCGGGTGTTCGGCGAGGACGGCCTCGATCTCGCCGAGCTCGACCCGGAAGCCGCGGATCTTCACCTGGTCGTCCGTGCGGCCGAGGAACTCCAGACTGCCGGACGCGTCCCAGCGCACCTGGTCCCCGGTGCGGTACATCCGGGAGCCGGCGGGCCCGAACGGGTCCGCGACGAACCGCCCGGCGGTCAGCGCCGGCCGGTTGAGGTAGCCGCGGGCCAACCCCGCGCCCGCGATGTACAGCTCACCCGACACACCGGCCGGCAGCGGCCGCAGGGCCCCGTCGAGCACGTACAGCCGGGCGTTGGCCACCGGCCGGCCGATCACCGGGCGCGGGCTCGAACCCACGGCCGCGACCACCGAGTTGACGGTGCACTCGGACGGCCCGTAGAGGTTGAGGCAGCGCACCCCCTCCGCCGCCCGCAGCTGCTCCCAGAGCCGCTCCGGGACGGCCTCGCCGCCCGCCGCGACCAGGGCCGGACGCCGTTCGGGGTCGCTCAGCAGACCGTGGGCGACGAGTACCTGGAGGTACGACGGGGTGGCTTCGACGAAGTCCAGCCCGCACCGCGCGGAGTAGGCGACGAAGGCGTCCGGATCGGTCCAGGTGGCGTGCTCCAGGACGTGCAGCTCGTGGCCCCCGAACAGGGCGAGCAACTGGTTCCAGGAGGCGTCGAAGGACACCGAGGTGGTCAGGGCCACCCGCAGCCGCCGCCGCTCCTGCGGCACCGGCGCGAAGTGCACCTGCCGGTGGTCGGTGAGGAGGTCGAGCAGCCCACCGTGGGTCGGCAGCACGCCCTTGGGCCGTCCGGTGGAGCCGGAGGTGTAGATGACGTACGCCGGGTGGTCCGGCTCGACGGCCACCATGGGATCCACCACCGGGTGGCCCGCCACCAGGGCGGCGGTCTCCGGGTCGTCGAGCACCAGCCGGTCGACGGGGCCGCCGTCGGGCAGGCGGTCCCCGCTGCGGGTGTCGGTGACCACCAGAGCCGGCCGGGCGTCGTCGAGCAGGTACGCGATCCGGGCGGCCGGGTACCCGGGGTCGACCGGGACGTACGCCGCGCCGGTCTTCAGCACCGCGAGGACCGCCACCACCAGCTCGGCCGACCGCGGCAGGGCCACCGCCACCAGCCGCTCCGGCGCGGCCCCCCGGCCGATCAGGGCGTGCGCCAGCCGGTTGGCCCGTGCGTCCAGCTCCGCGTACGTCAGCGAGACGTCCCCGCACACCAGCGCGACCAGGTCCGGGGTCGCCCGCACGTGCTCCCGGAACAGCTCCGGCAGGCTCGCGGCCGGGGCCGCCGCCACCGGCCCGGCGCCGAGCGCCGCCAGCTCGTGCCGCTCCTCGGCGGCGAGCAGGTCGATCCGGCCCACCGGCTCGTCCGGGTCGCAGTCCGCGACGGTGTCGAGCAGGGCGAGCAGCCGCTCCTGGTGGGCGACGAGGTCGTCGTCGCCGTACGCCTCCGGTGAGCCGTGCAGCCGGAGCAGGGGCGGGTTGCCGTCCCGGTAGTCGAAGACCCAGACGGCGAGGTCGGTGGTCGACCCGGACACGAAGTGGTGCACGGAGGCCGGGTGCCCGGCGAAGCTCGGCCTGGAGTTGAAGGCCATGATGTTGACGATCAGCGGGAACGCCGTCCCGATGCCGCCCGGGGCGCCCAGGTCGCGCAGCAGGTCCTCGCTGCGGTAGCGCTCGTGGGCGACGGCCGCCTCGACCTCCCGCGCCGCCTGGGCGACGAGTTCGCGCCACGGCATGTCCGGTCGCACCGTCAGCCGCAGCGGCACCACGTTGGACAGCGTGCCCGGCACCGCCGTCAGGTCGCGGTCGGCCCCCCGGCGGGCCGTGACGGGCATGGCGAGCACCACGTCCTGGTTTCCGGTCAGCCGGTGGGCGTAGAGCGCCGTGGCCGCGATCAGCAGCCGGGACCACCGGACGCCGGAACGTCCCGCCGCCGCCCGCAAGGCGTCGGGGCGGCGCAGTTCCCGCTCCTCGGCCGGCCGGAGCGCGCGGTGCGGGTCGGTCGCGGCGGTGTCGGTGAGCCGGGTCGGGGCGGGCAGGTCCGCGAAGCGGTCGGTCCAGTAGGCGCGGTCGGCCTTGAAGTCCGCCGACGCGCGGTAGGCGGTGTCGCTGTCGACCAGGTCCTGCAGCGAGCCGAACGGGCACGGCGGCACGGCGCCGCCCCCGGCCAGCGCCGAGTACACGTCGCCGACCCGCTGCCGGAGCATGGAGCTGCTGATCGCGTCCAGCACCACGTGGTGGTAGTTCAGGTACCAGAGGAACTCCGTCGGCGACAGCCGGATCAGCGCGTGCCCGAACAGCGGGTCACGGGCGAGGTCCAGCGGGCGCATCAGGTCCCGCTCCATCCACGCCGTCGCCGCCGCCCGGGGGGAGGGTTCCCCGCTCAGGTCGAGGTGCGCCGGCGCCCAGTCCCAGGCCGCGCGGAGGACCTGGCGCGGGCCGTCGCCGTCGTCGACGAAGCTCACGTGCAGCGCGTCGACCTCGCCGACCACCCGGCGCAGCGCGGCGTCGAACAGCTCCGGGTCGACCGGCCCGTGGATCTCCAGGCACTCGCCGACGCGGTAGCCCGGGATCGCCGTCCGGGAGCGCTGTTCGGCGAGCCAGATCTCGCGCTGGGCCGCCGTCAGCGGAAGGACGTCGCCGTCGCGACGGGACATGGGGGTACCTCCAGAAGTGTGGGCAGGCGTGTGTGCAGGGCACACCGGGCCCCGCCGCCCGCGGTGACGTCACGCGGGCGGCGGGCGGGCGCGGCTGCTGTGGTCAGGCGGCGAGTTCGCCGGCCTGGAGCTGCCAGAGGGATGCGTAGAGTCCGTGCCGGGCGAGGAGTTCGTCGTGGGTGCCCTGTTCGGCGACGACGCCGCCCTTGTCCATGACGTAGATCCGGTCGGCGTGGCGGACCGTGGAGAGCCGGTGGGCGATGACGACCATCGTCCGGTCGGCCGCGAAGCCGCGGAGCGCGCGCTGGATGGCGGCCTCGGTCTCGTTGTCCACGGCGGAGGTGGCCTCGTCGAGGATCACGACCGGGGAGTTCTTGAGGATCGCCCGGGCGAGGGCGATGCGCTGCCGCTGCCCGCCGGAGAGGGCGGCGCCGCGTTCGCCGATCACCGTGTCGTAGCCGTCCGGCAGCGTCGCGATGAAGGCGTGCGCCTCGGCCATGCTGGCCGCCTCGACCACGGCGGCGTCCGGGGAGCCGAAGCTGCCGTAGCGGATGTTGTCGGCGATGGTGCCGTCGAAGAGGAACGGGTCCTGGGCGACGAATCCGATCGCGTGCCGCAGGTCGTGCCTCGGCAGGTCGCGCACGTCCCGGCCGTCGAGCAGCACGCTGCCGGACTCCGCGTCCTGGAAGCGCATCAGCAGCTTGGCGACCGTCGTCTTGCCGGAGCCGGTGGCGCCGACGAGGGCGGTGACCTGCCCGGCGGGGATGGTCAGCGAGAGGTCCTCCAGCACCGGCGGCCGGCCGGGGTAGGCGAAGGTCACCTCGTCGAGGACGATCTCGCCGCGCACCTTCCCGGCGTCGAGCGGTCCGCCGGTGCCGTCGGCCTCGACGGGCAGGGCGTGCAGCCGGCGGACGCGGTCGTGGGCGGCCATCGTGCGCTGGTACTGGTCGACGATGCCGCCGAGCCGGTTCATCCGCAGCAGCAGCATCTGGGGCAGGCCGATCAGCGGGCTGAACACCTCGAACCGCAGGCTGCCGTTGAGCACCGAGCGGCCGCCGATCAGCAGGGTCCCGGCCATCGAGCTGGTCGTGCAGACCCGGACGGTCTCGGCGTGGCGGATCGTGCTCCGGTCGGTCTGCCGGCTGCTCTCCCGGGCGTCCGCGCTCAGTCCGTCGATGCGCCCGGCCTCGTAGTCCTCGGTGCAGAAGCTCTTGACGGTGGCGCCGGCCTCCAGGGTGTTGACCAGCTGGCTGTGCAGCCTGGCACGGTGCTCGCCGGAGACGGCGTAGTCGGCCGCGACCTTGTCCTGGTAGTGGAAGGACAGCCAGGCGATGACCGGGACGGGCAGGAACGCGATCCAGGCGATCTGCGGTGCCAGCAGGAGGAACAGGGGTACCAGGAGGGCCAGGCTGGTGCCCAGTTGCAGCAGGTCGCTGGCCGAGGTGGCGAAGAAGGCGCCCAGCTGGCGGACGTCGTCGGTGAGCGCCCCGGCGACCCGGGTGGTCCGCTCGCCTTCCAGGTGCCGCAGTTCGAGGTGCTGCACATGGGCGTACGTCCGGTTGCGCCAGTCGTGCTCGATGTCCTGGCCGAGCCCGCGCCACTCGAGGTTCGAGGCGTACGAGAGCCCTGCCACGGCGGCGCAGGCGACGGTCACCAGCCCGGCCAGGCCCCAGAGTTGGGCGGAGGCGGTGGTCAGGCCGAAGCGGACCAGCGGCGCCGCCTCGCCCTTGATGAGGACCAGCGCGGTCCAGCCGAGGAAGGTGCCGAGCGCCATCTCCGACACCTGGCAGGCGACCGACGTCGCGGAGGCGCGGTAGAGGCGCCGGCGGTGCGGTCCGACGATCTCCAGCAGCGGGTGCCGCTCCGCCCCGGCGCCGGCCGCGTCCCCGGCCGTGTCGAGCGTCCGGTGCCAGGCCTCGACGCCCGCCGGTCGTCACCGTCATGGGTCACGTCGACCACGGTAAGACCCGCCTGCTGGACGCGATCCGCAAGTCCAACGTGGTCGCGGGCGAGGC
>NZ_JBEYVJ010000400.1:0-5850 GCF_040643935.1 Kitasatospora sp. NPDC047058
GCCCTCGACATCCCGCCGACCGACACGGGCGCCGGCATCACCATGTCGCAGTTCGCGATCCGCGTTGCAGTCCTGGGTAGGGTTGCTCGCGGACTGCTCGGGAGACTGCCGCAAAGTAGGGTTTCAGTAGGCGTTCCGTCTTGGAAACAGGTGCGGGTTCGATGTGTAGTTCTATGCCATGCGTGGTGAGCGCGTCGCGGAAACCCGGCAGGGAGGCGAGCGCGGAGACGGGGACTGCAAGCAGGACGCTGTTGTCCGCTGCGATGCGATGGTCGGTCGCGAGTACTCCGACTAGTAAAGGACCGCAAAACAGGGCTTCGCCGGAGGCTCCACTCCAGCCTAGCGGTACGACACCCTCATCGATGTGGACTGTCAGCAACTTGGCCTTGTAGCCGTGAAGGGGATCGACCTTGCCGCGCACGGGCAGGGTGTCGCGGACATTGTCCGGCCGCTCCTCCGCCTCGGGAAAACCGAGCCCAATGCACGGAATCGGCTTTTGGCCCACGACCTGACCGAACCGCACCGTTCCCGGCAGGGGCTCGGTCGGTCGGTCGGAGGGGCTGATCACGAGTAGGGCTGCGTCCTGCTCGGGGTGAGCATCAAGGTCCACGAATCTGCTCGGCCAACACATTGAGGCAGTGAGCCAGGGGCGACCGGCGCCCTTGGAGAGTGGCCGGACCTCGATCCGGGCGTGCTTCCGGATGCCCTTCACGACGTGGTAGGCGGTGAGTACGAGGCTATTGGTGAGCAGGTAGCCGCTGCCTACTTCTTGCGTGTCAGGTACCCAGACCTCGACGACTCGCTCAGTGTCCATCACAGCTACCGCATGTGCCAGCCGATGTTCAGGCAGGCCGTCTGTGGACTCGCTTCGAGATTCGCGCACTCGTGCCAGTCTTGTCGATCGGCTCGAGGGTGAGCTTGATTCGTTGGAAGGCATCGGAGCCGACTGCCCCGCGCGCCTCGGCCGACGCCCAGGGCAGCACGAAAATCCTAGCCTTGGCCTCGCCCTCCTTGCGGACCGCGACGCTGAACTCCAGTTCCAGCGGCCCACTTCGGAACCTCAGTGATCGATTGTCTCCCTCCTCCATGGCCTGCTGTAACTGGGTGCGAATCGCGCTGACCGTCTCGCCTAGTTCGGCCCAGGGTTCGTTTGGCATATCTCCTCCAACCCTCTCTATCACCCTAATCCGATCAGCTCGTTCAATCACCCGGTGCCAATACCCCCCAGGGGACGCCACCAACGTACTGGCGGGGCCCACTACTGGCTACGCACCAGCCTGGACTCCCGGTATCACTACCTGTCCTTGCTCCTGGACCTCTGAATGGTGGTGATTGAACCAGCTGGGCGGCTTGAGGGCGATCGTCCTTCTGGCGGCGACGGCTGACTGAGCAACCGTTCCCGTGCAGGCTCAGCGGCGGCCGAGGAGCCGGGCCAGGAGGCCGCCGCTCTTCTTCGCGTTGCGGTCACAGCTGCACCGGTCGGCCTTGGGGACGCCGGCGAGCACCTGGTCGACGTGCATGCCGCATCCCGCGTAGCCGGCCTTGCCGCAGGTGCGGCACACGGTCCGTCGACACATCGTTGAACTCCTCGTATCGGGGGTGGAGGGGGAGCCTCCGCCCACCAATATACCTGCCGGGGTATTTTCGGGACGGAGTCGACCCGGCGGCCCCGTCAGAGCCGGAGGACGCGGGTCTCGCCGGGGGCGACGGTGGCCGACCTGCCGCGGAGGCGGATCCGGACCGGCTCCTGCCGGCTCTCCCGGAGGCTGACGGTCACGGTCCGGTGGTCGACGGCGACGATCACGCCCCAGTGGCCGCGGTAGCGGAGTTCCAGTTCCAGGCGGCCGAGGGCGGACGGCAGGTGCGGGTCGAGCCAGAGCGCGTCCTCCCGGATCTCCAGGCCGGTGTAGCAGCGCTGGAGCAGGTCGACCGCGCCGGCCATGGCGCCGAGGTGGATGCCCTCGGCCGTGGTTCCGCCCTGGCTGTCCCGGAGGTCGGCGACCAGCGCGTCCCGGAAGTACCGCCAGGAGGCCCGGCGGTCGGAGCGGGTGAGTACCCAGGCGTGCACCACCGAGCTGAGCGTCGAACCGTGGACGGTCCGCTTGAGGTAGTACGCGGTGGTGCGGCGCCGGAGTTCGTGCCGGGCGGGGTAGCCGAGATGCCGGAGCAGGTCGCGGACCTCGCGGGCGGAGAACAGGTACCAGATCATGAGCGCGTCCGCCTGCTTGGAGGCCTGGTAGCGGTTGACGGTGTCGCCCTCGGCCTCCAGGATCCGGTCGAGCCGGCGCAGGTCGGGGTAGCGGGCGCGGTAGGCCGTCCAGTCGAGCTCGGCGAGCCGCTCGTAGCCGTCGAACTGGCTGAGCACCCCGTCGTGGAAGGGCACGTGGAGGCGCCGGCCGACCTCCCGCCAGCGGGCCAGCTCGTTGTCGTCGAGCGCCAGGCGTTCCAGCAGCTCGTCGCGGCGGTAGCCGGGCAGGAGGCGCAGCGTGTCCCGGGCGCGGGCGAGCACCCAGGAGGCGAGGAGGTTGGTGTAGGCGTTGTCGTCCAGCCCGGGGCCGTCCGCCCAGGGGTAGGCGTCGTGGTACTCGTCGGGGCCGAGCACGCCACGGATCGACCACCGCTCCCGGGCCGGGTCGTACGCGGCCGCCGAGGACCAGAACCGGGCGATCTCCAGCAGCATCTCGGCGCCGGCGCCGGCCAGGAAGTCCAGGTCCCCGGTGGCCTGGTAGTACTGCCAGATGTTGTACGCGACCGCCGAGCCGACGTGCCGCTGGAGGTGGCTGTGGTCGGGCAGCCAGCGCCCCGACAGCGGGTTGAGGTGGAGCAGCTGGGACTCCTCGCGGCCGTCGCTCCCGCTCTGCCACGGGTACATCGCACCCCGCAGCCCCGCCGCCCGGGCGGCCTGCCGGGCCGCTTCGAGCCGTCGGTGGCGGTAGCGCAGCACGGCCCGGGCGAGCTCGGGGAACCGCAGGTTGAGCAGCTGGAGGACGAACAGCTCGTCCCAGAACACGTGGCCGCGGTAGGCCTCGCCGTGCAGGCCGCGGGCCGGGACGCCGACGTCGAGGTCGGCGGAGTGCTCGGAGTAGGTCTGCAGCAGGTGGAACAGGCTGAGGTGCAGCGGGCCGGCGCCGTCGAAGTCCGCCTCGATCCGGCAGCGGTGCCACAGTTCCGCCCAGCGGAGCTCGTGTTCGGCCAGCAGCTGCCCGAACCCGGGCGCCAGTGCGGCCAACGACCGGGAGGCGTGCAGGGGCGTGGCGATCGCCGGGTCGTGGGAGGTGTGGATCGCCACGGTCTTCTCGACCGTCACCGGCCGGCCGCGCTCGGCCTCCACCGCGAGGATCTGGGACGCCCGTCCCGTCCCGAGGTCCTCGGTGGTCCGTGCGGGTTCACCGGCCCCGCTGACCAGGGTGCGGGCGGCCAGCGCGATGCGCAGCGGCGAACCGGTGGCGTCGGCCTCCAGCCAGAGCAGGCCGTCCTCGTCCGTGCCGTGGCCGGCCGGTTCGAGGTGGCGGCCGCTGAGGCCGCGGTAGCGCGCGACGCCCGTGTTGGTGACGGTGCCGTCCAGGGCGGACCGGATCTCCAGCGGTCCCGACCAGTTCTCGGGGGTGAGGGTGGTCTCCAGGGCGACCAGGTGGGGGCGGGCCTGGCTGGCCAGACGTCGCTGGACGAGCCGGGTCCGTCGTCCCCGGGCGTCCATGACCAGGGCGTGCCGGGTGAGCACCCCGCGCCGCACGTCCAGCTCCACGGTCTGGTCGGCGGGTGGGACGGTGAACCAGTCACCGCCCCCGGGGCGGAAGGTCAGCGGCAGCCAGTTCGGGCCGTTGACCAGGTCCTCGTTGGTGATCGCCCGGCCCGCGACGGTGGAGGAGACGCGGTCGTAGCAGCCGGCGAGGTACGTGCCGGGGTAGTGGACGCCGTCCGCGGTCGACTCGGGGGCGGCGCCGCGGGTGACGAGGTAGCCGTTGCCCACGGCGCAGAGCGCCTCGCGCAGGCCTTCCTCCGCGGGGTCGAAGCCCTCGTACCGGAGGATCCACGGGTCCGGCATCAGCGGGTGCGGCGTCGGTGGGTGTGGCGGCTTCGGCATCGGCGGCTGCGGCGTCGACGGCTCCGGCATCGACGGCACCGGCGGCGGCGGGTGCGCGGGCCCGGTCGGGGTGGGTTCGTCCGCTGCCACGTGGCGACCTCCGCGCTGCCGGTCTGCTTCCAGTGTGCGCAGCGCGCCGCCGCGCCGCCCACCGTCAGCCACCCGTCGGCGGGACGTCCTCCTGTCGGTCCACCGGGCGGATGACCCGGCCGGTGACGGCGGTGGGCCGCAGGCGGATCCAGGCGTCGCGCCGTCCGCCGGCCCACGGATCCGGGCCGCCGTGCCGGATGGGTCGGCCGGTCGCGTCCGGCTCGTCGAACGCGGCGGCCCGGCCGGTGACCAGGACGCTCCAGCCGGTCCGGAACGCCTCGTCGGTCCGGCCGGCCTCGAAGGCGATCGGGGCGCCCGGCGTGAGTGCGAGGGTGCCGTGGGCTGCCGTGCGGAGGAGCACGCCACCGCCGGAGACCCGGAAGTCGACCGGGAGGACGAGCGGGCCCTGCGCGGTGGTCAGTGCCACCCGCCCGAGACCGCCGGGCTCCAGCCTGCGCCAGCATTCGGGAACCGTCAGCTCGACCAGCACACGGCGAGCCGGTGCGGCCTCCGGACCGGGTGGCAGGTCCGCCACGTCACCGGGCATCCGGGTGACGGCGGTGCCGAGCACGTCGGCCGGGCTGCCGAGCGGCCCGGACTCGACGGTGGCCGACGAGGGCTCCGGGGAGCCGGGGATCCCCTGCGTGATCCCGGTCCGGGGAGCTTCCGCCCGACCGGGTCCACGTCCCCGGCGGCGGTGTGCGATGCGGCGGCCGGGGGCGCCGGGACGGGCCGGGCGGATCGCTACCTGCGGGCGGGGCGGCCGCGGTTCGGCGGGCTCCTCGTCTGCGAGTTGCATGAACACGGGGTGCTCCCTCCGGATTCCCGGGCCCCGCACGAATGCGGACCCGATGCCGCCGGACGGTCGGCCATCTCCAGGATCGGCCGGCGGCGTTTCCGCCGACAGGGCCGTCCGGGCCACCTGCACCGCCACCGGGGGTCGTTCTGCGCGTCGGCACAGGGCCGGTCGGCCCTGTGCCGGGGCGGGCACCGGCGGGCAGGCTGGAGGAGACGGGGGGTCGAGGAGGGTTGCCATGTCCATCGCCGGCCTTCGCCGGGGCACCGCCGAGGCGCTGCTCGCGGACGGGACCACCGTCACGATCCGCCCGGTCGGCCCGCAGGACCGCGAAGCCGTCCTGAGTCTGCACACCGACCGGATGTCGGACGAGAGCCGGCGGCTGCGCTTCTTCGGCGTCAGCCTCACCGCGCCGCTGCTGGCCGCCGACCGGCTCTGCGGAGCGCCGCGGAACGGACTGCTCTGCCTCGGTGCCTGGGCGGGCGACGAGCTGATCGGAGAGGCCGACTGCGAGATCCCCGAGGACCGGCCGGAGACCGCCGAGCTGGCGCTGGCCGTCGCCGACCGGTGGCACCGCAGGGGCGCCGCGACACTCCTGCTGGAACACCTGGTGCACGCCGCGCGCGGCCGTGGCGTCCGCGTCTTCGAGGCCGACACGCTGGCCGGCAACCGCGGCGTCCACAAGGTCTTCGCCGACCTGGGGCTGCCCGTCCACCGGCGGCTGGACCGCGGTGAGATCCGGGTCCGGGTGCCGCTCGACGAGTCGGACGAGCGCTACCGCGCGGCCGTGGACGAACGCGTCTTCTACGCGGGGCACACGGTGGAGATGGCCAACCTCAAGGCGATCCTGGAGCACCGGCACCGCCATGGCCTGCCGGTG
>NZ_JBEYVJ010000401.1:0-5848 GCF_040643935.1 Kitasatospora sp. NPDC047058
TGCTGCTCGTCGTGCAGTCCTCGCTCGCGGACCTGCCGGCCACGCTGGCGGCGCTGCGTGCAGGCGGGCTGCGCACGACGGTGGCGGCGCGCCGGCGGCAGGCCTTCGGACCGGTGATGACGGCGTACGCCGCCGTGTTCGAACGGCTGGGGCTGATCGGGCCGGGTGAGCGCGAGGAGGAACTGGCGGTGGTGCGCGGTGTCCGGGAGCTGCGCGGTGTCCTGGAGCGCTGACCGGGCCGCGACCCGGGTGGTCGTCGTACCGGGCGGTCCGCTGCTGATCGAGGGCCCGGTGGAGGTGGTGCTGCCGGACGGCACGGTCCGGGTCTCCGAGCGCCCGGTGGTGGCGTTGTGCGCCTGCCGCCGGAGCCGGGCCTATCCGTTCTGCGACACCAGCCACCGGCGGCACGCCCGCCCGGAACGGGGCTCAGCCCGGGGAGCCGGGCAGGACGCCGTCGGACAGGGGTGAGCGCAGGGACGTCCGGCCGGTGCGCCAGCAGCCCAGCAGGTGGTCCGCGAAGCGGCCGTCCAGCAGCTCGGCCGCCGCGATGCCGAACGCGATGTCAGGCTCCAACTCCGGTTCGGTGTCCACCAGTTCCTGGATGACCCCGCGACGGACGAGCTGCTCGTGGACGGCGTCCGCCTCGACGTGCTCGCGGTAGAACAGGGTGCCGTCCGGCCCGCCGCCGAGCCGCTCCAGCGCGGTGGCCAGGCGGGCGGCGCCGGGCGAGGAGGTGATCTCGATGGTGGCGAACTGTCCGACGGCCGCACCGCGCAACGCCCGGTGCAGGCCGAAGAGCGTCATCAGGTTGACCACCGCCAGGCTCGGCGCCGGGACCAGGTCGAGGTAGTGCCCGTAGCCGGGATCGAGGCCGAAGGCGGCCATCATCCGGGCGAACAGCAGGGCGTGGGCCCGCTCCGGGCGCCCGGCCCCGTACTCGTCGTACGCGACGGCCATCAGGACCGCCTGGGCGGGCCCGTGGATCCTCGGCAGCACCCACAGCTGCGGGTCCGCCTCCTTGAGGTGGTAGACCGAGCGGTGCACCAGGTACTCGCGGGCATGCCGTAGCCCGCCCTCGGCGAGCAGGAAGTGCGAGGGACCGGAGCCGTCGGGCGGCACCACCAGCAGCCGCTCCAGGGCCTCGGCCAGCGGCGGGACGGGCCCGGCCTCGGCGCGCACCGCGGCGAGGAAGGACCGCTCCAACGCGCGCCGCAACAGCAGCAGTTCGGGCTCCCACTCCCAGCCGGGGTGGACGCCGGGCAGGCCGCGGTCGTGCAGCTCGTAGCAGAGGTGCAGCGCGAGCTGGTGGTCCTCGCCCCACGGATCGGTGAGCGGGCCGGGCGGCACGAGCAGCCGTCCGGCACCGGGCGGCCCGGCGGTGACCAGGCCGAGCACCGCCTCCGACAGCGGCCCGCGCGGGCCGGGGCGGCCGCTCACCGCCCGCTCCCGTGCAGGGCCGGGCAGGGGCGGTTCGGGGTGTTCGGCGGACGGTTCCATCGCGTCCATCGCGGCCTCCTGGCCCATGACGGCCTCCTCGGGCGGGCGGTCCGGTGGGGACGCCGCGGCGGGTACCCGGGGAGCCGGAGTTCACGCCGCCGGGGAGCGGCCCCGGCCCGGCAGGCAGGGAGCCCCCGGAGCACCGCGGCCGGTCGGGTCAGGCCGGGGGCCGGGCGAGCAGGCTGCCGTCGAGGGACTCCAGCAGCTCGGCGGAGTCGCGGTGGATCTCGGCGGCGCCGCAGCCGAGCAGCTCCTGCGCGGCGAAGCCGCCGCTCTCCACGGCCACGCACGGGACGTGGGCCCGGCCGGCGGCCGCGACGTCCCAGACGGTGTCGCCGACGAACACCGCGTGCCCGGGCTCCGCACCCGCCCGGTCCAGGGCGGCCCGGACGAGGTCCGGTGCGGGCTTGGTGGCGGCCACGTCGTCCGCGGTGGTGGCGGCCGCGATCACGTCGTCGGCGTCGAGTGCGCGGCGCAGCACGGTGAGTTCCCGCTGGGAGGCGGAGCTGGCCAGGACGATCCGCCAGCCCCGCTCGGCGCAGGCGCGCAGGAGCCCGGCGGCGTCGGGCAGCGGCTCGATCGCCGGCCAGTGGCGGGCGTAGAGGGCGTCGTGGGCGGCGGTGATCGCCTCGTCGGCGTCGTGGTCGCGGTCCTCGCCCAGCAGGTGGTCGAGGAGCTGGTCGGCGCCCATGCCGACCGCCCGGTGCACCCGGGCGGCGGGAATCGTCCGGTCGTGCTGCCGCAGGGCCTCCCACCAGGAGAGCGTGTGGAAGTAGGTGGTGTCGAGCAGGGTTCCGTCGACGTCGAAGAGCGCCGCCGCGGTCGTGGTCATCGGCCCTTCCTTTCCTCGGCCCCCGGGAGGGGTGTCGCAGCCCCTCGGCCCCGCGGGGTGTCGCAGTGCGGCTATCCGCTGCGGCGGGCCGGAAACGCGCTCTTCACCGCTTTGCCGTCATCTGCCGTGATCTGCCGTGATCTGCCGTGATCTGCCGTGATCTGCCGCTATGGTCGGCGCATGGGACGGGGCGCAGCGGTGCTGCTCGACATCGACGGGGTGCTCACGGTCGGCTGGAAGCCGGTTCCGGGTGCGGTGGCGGCCCTGCGGCGGCTGCACGCGGACGGGGTGCCGTACGTGCTGCTGACCAACACCACCTCGCGCACCGGGGCCTCGATCGCCGACGCGCTCGCGGAGGCGGGGTTCCCGGTCGGGGCCGGGTCCGTGCTGACCGCGCCCGCGGCGGCCGCCGAGCGGCTCGCGGGCCTGCGGTGCCTGCTGCTCAATAGCGGCGACATCCGGGCGGACCTGGCCGGGGTGGAGCTGGTCGAGGAGCCGGAGGACGCCGAGGTGGTGCTGATCGGCGGGGCCGGGCCCGAGTTCGGGTACCGGGAGCTCGACCGGGCCTTCGCGGCGCTGCGGGGCGGGGCCCGGCTCGTCGCGGTGCACCGCAACGCCTACTGGCGGACGGCGGAGGGGCTGCAGCTGGACAGCGGCGCCTTCGTCGCGGGGCTGGAGTACGCGGCCGGCGTGGAGGCCGAGATCCTGGGCAAACCCGCCGGGGCGTTCTTCGCCGGCGCCCTCGCGCACCTGGGCGTGACCGCGGCGGAGGCGGTGATGGTCGGCGACGACATCGAGTCGGACGTGCTCGGGGCGCAGCGGCACGGGATCACGGGTGTGCTGGTGCGCACCGGGAAGGCGGCGCCGGGCGCGCCGGTGCGGGCGGGCGGCGAGCCGGACCACGTGCTCGACTCGGTGGCGGACCTGCCGGAGTTGCTGGCGCGGCTGCGCCAGGGCTGAGGCCGTGGCGCTGAGGCCGCGGCGTCACTCCCGCGGTCCCGCGCAGTCCGGGAACCGTCACCCGGAGGAGTCGCGGTACCGGTGGTACTCGGCCAGGGTGTCGGTCGTCTTCACGGGCTGTCCTCCTGCCCGCCCGGGCGGATCCGGCTAGCGGATCAGGGCTGCCAGCACCTCCTCCAGGGTCGGGCCGCTGTCGGCGGGGTGGCGCAGTTGCTTGCTCGCGTCGACGTGGTAGTGGTTGGCCCGGCCGACCCGTTGGTGGGTGAGGTAGCCGTCCTTCTCGAGGTCGGCGATGATCCGCTGGACGGCACGCTCGGTCAGCAGGCAGCGGGTGGCGATGTCCCGCACCCTGATGCCCGGGTCCCGGGATATCTGCACCAGGACCCGCGCGTGGCTGGTCAGGAACGTCCACTGGCTCCCGGCCGTGCGGTGCTCGTCCACGGTCCCGTCAGCCCTCCAGTGCGTCGGCGATGCGGTGCAGCATCCCGCTCCCGACCGGGTGGCGCGGCGCGGTCTCGCGCACCGCCTGCATGCGCTCGCCCATCTCCTGGAGCTCCTTGCGGCCGAGTGTGGCCCGGACCTGCGGGAACCAGGAGGACTCCTCCTGCTCGATGTGCCGTTCGACCGCGTCGATCAGGACGGCGGTCTTGGCGTCGTAGCCCTCGTCGTCGGGGCTCATCCGGCTCAGCTCCTCGCAGAGCAGGTCGGCCACGTGGTGCTCTTCCTTCGCGCGGTCCATCTCCTCGGCGAGGTCGGGCACCTCCTCGCGGATCCGGGGGTAGACGAGCTCGTCCTCGAGGTAGGTGTGGACGGTCAGCGCCTCGACGATCCGCTGGACCTTCTCGTGCCGCGCGCCGTTGCCGCCGTCCCCGTCGGCGAGCCCGCGGTACTCGCGGAAGAGGCGGCGGACTTCCTTGTGATCCTCCCGCAGCAGGACGATGGCATCGTTCGACATCGCTCGACTCCTCCTCGCCTCGTCGCCGGTTCCCCCGCCCGACCCGGCGTCTCCCCGGGTGGCACCCGGCCAAACGGCCAGGGCGGGCCCGGAGTCAGTCCTCGCCCGGGGATCCGTAACGCGCCTTCCACTCGCGGGCCCGCGCGTTGTGCCAGTCGACGCCCTGCTGCGCCTGCTGCTCGGAGAGGCCGCTCAGTTCGGCGACCACGCTGAGCGGGACGGGCTCCTCGTGGCCGGCGAGTGTCCGGCAGACCTTGGCGGCCCACTGTTCCTCGGGGACGAAGGGACGCAGCCGGTACTGCTCGACCAGGGCGGCCAGGTGGTCCACGGAGCAGGCCGTGAGCACGCGTTTGCCGTCCATCGCCGGGTCGTCGGCGCTCAGCGCCGAGGAGTCCGGCACCAGTGCGCTGAGCAGGTCGATGTCGGCGACGACCTGGCCGCACTGGTCGCACATGTCGTACGCGTCGGCGTCGGCCGCGTCGCCGAACGGGTCCTCCGCGGGTGGTCCGATGTCCTCCATGCCGCTCGCTTACCCCGCGCACGTGCCGCCAACCGGCGACGCCGTCGGCCCGCGGCCCTGGGCCGGCGGGGCCGGCCCTCCAGGACGGTGGCCGCACCGCGGGGGACGCGGGCTACCGCGGCGGGTCGGCGGGCAGGCGGACGGCCAGCAGGCAGCTGTCGTCCGCCGGGTTGGGGCCGCCGAGGCGGGCGGCGATGTGGTCGAGGCAGTCCGCGAGGGCGGGTGCCGTGCACTCCGCGGCCGCGCGCAGCAGGCGCTCGGGGCGGCCGGTGTCGGCGTCACGGCGGTTCAGCAGGCCGTCCGTCCAGAGCAGCACGGCGTCGCCGGGGCGCAGCGGCAACGTGCTGTCCCGGTACGCGGTCTCCGGGAACGCGCCGAGGACGGTACCGGTCGGCCCGTCGGCGAGCAGGGCGGTGCCGGGCCGCAGGACGGCCGGTGGTACGTGCCCGGCGGCACTCCAGGTGAGCGTGCGGGCGGGCGGGTCGATCAGACCGCAGAGCACGCTGGCGATCCGGCGGCTGCCCTGGTGGCAGAGCATGGTGTTGAGCCGGCCGAGCAGGCCGGCCGGGGCCTCGCCGGTGTAGCCGAGCCCGCGCAGGGCGTGCCGGAGTTCGGCCATGCCCACGGCGGCGTCCAGGCCGTGGCCGCTGACGTCCCCGACGGCGAGCAGGACCCGGCCGTCGGGCAGCCCTGCGAGGTCGTACCAGTCGCCGCCCATCCGGGGCCGGTCCGCGGCGGGCAGGTAGCGCTCGGCGTGGTCGACGCCGAGGGTGGCCGGGTCGGGCTCGCCGGGTGCGGCCATGAGGGCGTTCTGCAGGGCGCGCACGGTCCGGTGCTCGGCGGCGGCGCGGTGCCGCTGCTCGGCGAGCCGGGCCCGTACGGCGGTGAGCGCCTGCTCGGTACGGTGCCACCGGGTGACGTCCTGGAGGACTCCCCGGACGGCGCGCAGCCGGCCGTCGGCCGGGTCGGTGACCGCCTCCGCGGTGATCCGGACGGTGCGCGGGATCGCGCCGGCCGGGCCGACGTCGAACTCCAGGGTCGCCGGCCGCCGCCCGACCAGCAGCCGCCGGGCGAGCAGCCGCAC
>NZ_JBEYVJ010000402.1:0-5848 GCF_040643935.1 Kitasatospora sp. NPDC047058
ACAACGCGAACCCCTTCCCCCCGGCCCCCTACGTCCACGCCTACAACGCGGACGGCAAGGAGATCTACAACCAGAAGACACAGCCCACGGCCAAGAACCGCTGACCTTGGGCGGCGGCCGCCTTCGCGGCCAGCCCCTGGTTGACGTGGCCGTGGGCATCGGCACGACCGTGGTGCTGAAGGTGCCGGAGGTCCTGGGCGAGCTCGTTCGGTGACCCTGGTGATCGCCGGCACCGCCGACTGTGAGGTGCTTGTGCCGCGGGCGCGGCAACTGCGGTCGACGCGGTCGGCCCGCTGTTCCGCTCGGGGGTTCGGACGGCCGGCCGACCATTCCCAGCGTGCGGGTGCGCGGGGCGGCCACGCACCCGCAGCTACGCCGGAGCGGCGATGGCTACCAGCTGCGCCAGGTTGTCGTAGGCGTCGCCCAGCACGCGGAAGCCGGCCAGGCGTGGCGGCAGGCGTGATGCCTGCGGCCACGCCCTGGTGGTGCCTGCTGCTTCGGCGATCTACCTGCCGGGCAGGGTTTCGGGCTCTTCGTCGTCCAGGAAGGCCTGGCCGGTGTCGATGCGTTCGACTCGGCTGGCCAGCACTGCCCCGCGTTCGACCTGGAGGACACGCTCCTGGCGCGGTGACCTTCCCCCGCTGAGCGGAAGGTGCCGTGCCCAGCGTGCACGGTGCCAGCGGATGTACTCCAGGTCCACGTCGCGGCGGGGGTCGGTCGTGAGAGGGCCTCGCACTGTGCCGGTGACCGTTCCGCGACGTGCAGGTCATCGGTCAGGTAGAGGCCGCCTTGGTCGAACTGCGTGTGGCAGTTCGGACACAGGCACAGGACCTTGCGCGGCGGGTGGCGTCGGCCGCCTGCCCGGAGTGCGGGCGGGACTCGTCGCGGCTGCACTGCTGCTACCGGCGGCGCCTGGCGGACCGTCCAGTAGCCGGCCGACGGGTACGCCTGGAACCGAGGGCGCGTCGTCTCGTGTGCGGGAACGACCTGTGCGCCCGGCACTTGCAGGCGAGGCCAAACGTTCGGGCGGTCCGTCACCTGGCCGGCCGGCCTGGCAGCGGCGGTGGCGCAGGCCAAGGCGGCGTGACAGGTGGCGCCGTGACCGGTGGCAGCGCGACACCGGGGCCGACACGCTGGCAGGATGCCGGGATGGACGAGATCATCCGCGCCGCGGGCGCACTGCTGGGCCGGCCCCTCCGGGACCCCGTCGATCTCGGTGGCAGCTCGCGCAGCACCGTGCTGCGCTGCCGGACGGCATCCGGCGGCAGCGTCGTCGTCAAGGCGTTCGCCGATGACCCGCAGGCGCGGCGCGCGTACACCGGCGAGACGGTCGGCCTCTCGCTCGGCCTTGCCGGGCCCGAGCTGATCGCCGCAGACCCCGAGCGGCGGCTGCTGGTGATGGCGGACCTGGGGGAGGCCCCCACCCTGGCGGACTTGCTGCTGGGCACCGACCCGAAGGCTGCCGAGCGCGCCCTGCTGGAGTGGGCCTGCGGCCTGGGTCGGCTGGCCGCGTCCTCGGTGCCGCGGCGTGCCGAGTTCGCGGCGCTCTGGCAGCGCCACGACCAGGGCCGACCGAGCTGGGAGGACGAACCGTGGCAACGGCAGAACGTCGATGCCTTCCTCGATCTGCTCGCTGAGTGCGGCCTGACCGTACCGCCCGGGCTGGCCGAGGAGCTCACCGCGATCGGCACCGCCGGCGGCGATCGATACCCCGGCTTCACGCCGGGGGACACCTGCCCCGACAACAACCTGATCACCGCGGACGGCCTGCGACTGATCGACTTCGAGGCGGCCGGGTACCAGTCGGTCTTCCTGACCGCCGCCTACTGCCGGATGCCGTTCTCCAGCTGCTGGTGCGTCTACCGGCTGCCCGACGACCTGGCCCGGCGGATCGAGCAGTCCTACCGGCTCGAGGTGCTGGCCCCGTACCCGGAGCTGGCCGACGAGATGCTCTGGCAGGCCGGGATGGCGCAGGCGGTGGTGGTCTGGACGGTCTACTCGACACTGCACCTGCTGCGCCGCGCGCTGCCCCAGGACGGCCCGATGCACCGCACCCGCCGACCGGTACCCACCCGCCGCCAGGTGCTGCGACACCGCTGGACGGGCGCGCTCGGGCTGACGGGATACCCGGCCTTCACCGCGACCATGCGGCTGCTGCTCTCCGAGCTCGCCTCGGGCTGGGACGTGCCCGACCTGCCCGGCTACCCGGCGTTCGCAGCGATCGTGTGAGGTCTCCGGGATCGGCCGGGCGCGACCGCCCGGACGCCGTGGGGCACGGCTCCCACGCGGGGGCCTCGTCGGCGGGTCAGCAGGGGAAGCGGGCGGCCCGAGGGTGTCCGCAGATCGAGCGGCGGCTTCGAGCACTGCGGAGCGGGGCGCTTCAGCACTGACCCCGTTCACGAGAAGGAGTTCTGGTCCAACTTCGAAGTTGGACCAGATCCGAAACTCGTGAACAGAACCACCTGCCACCCGTAGAGGCGTTGGCCCTGGCGATCCTCGCCGCCGTCGACCTCGCTCTCCCGGCCTGGGGGGGACGGCGGAGAGTATGAGGCCGAGACCCACCTGGTGGACGACCCGGCTTGGGCTGGGGTGACGATTGAGGCAGTCGTCACCGCGGTGAAGCGGGACGAGGATCTCAGCGTGGTCTTCATCGCCGACGACACCACGATGAAGTCCGCCCAGTACGCCCTCCTCGTCCTCGACCTCTTCGACGAGGGCGAGGACCTCGACCTCATGTACTACCAGGAACTGATCGACTCCCCGCCGGTCCGCGAGTTCCGTACGACCCCGGCCGCCGTGCATGACGTGCACGCGAATCTGTCGATCGGGAACATGGACTTCCAGGAGTTTGCCGCGAGCGCACATGCCGATTCTGAAGGCGTCCTTCGCCCCGTGTGATGAAGCCGTGGGCCTGATTCAGCAGGCCAACGGGTCGACTGGATCCGTTCAGTTGCGCTGGTTGAGGGCCCGGGTCAGGTCCCGGTTGGCCGACCGTGCGGCGTCCAGGTCGGCGCGCGCCTCCTCCAGCTGTCCTGCGAGTGCCACGGTCTGCTGTTCCAGCTGGGTGATGGTGCGTTGGGGTTCGTCGACGTCGGTGGGCGCGCCGAGACCGGACTCCCGCGATGCCTGTTCCCCCAGAGCTTGGGAGAGCCGTCTCTCCAGTTGCTGGACGCGAGCGGTCAGCCGGGTGTTTCGGGCCTGGGCGTTGGCCAGGTCGCCTGGGGCGAGGCTCGGCTGACAGGAGAGCTGCCGGCTGGGTCATGGCCGGCGGATTCAAGTTCGGCGGCGTGGACCAAGGCGAGCAGGTCACGGTGCCGGTAGAGGAACGTACGGTCCACCCGGGCCTGGCGGGCGATGCCGCAAACGCTGATCGGGGTGCCGTTCTTCGCGGCGTCTTTGACCGCGTCGGCGACGCGCTGGCACCGGCGGTCGGTGCCAGCCTGGCGCCCGCAGCGCATGGCGGGGATCATCCGGCGCCCCACGGGCGGACGTCGGGCAGCGGCTGGCGGATCTTCGGCAGGCCGAGCATGACCGTGCGCCCGCGGCGGACCACCGTGACCGCGTCCTCAATCTGGGTCCGGTCCTCCGGGGTGAGGTCCCCGGGTGATCAGGCGTCGGACCCTGCGGATCTCCTCTTCGGACGGCATGGCTTCCGAGCGGGCCCGGTCATCGGCCTCGAAGGCGGGCATCAGCCGATCGCGGCTGCGGAGCCGGTCAGCAAGTGTGTGCTCAGGTGAGCTCCACCGCGAGGATGCTGTCAGGCAGTGCGATGCAGACCTGCCCGCCCGGCGTGACGACGAGGTCGCACACGGGGCGGCCGAGGCGCAGGTCGACGGGGTCGGCGGTGACGCGGCCGTGGAGGCGGATCCGGACCAGGCCGTCGGACCAGGCGGCAGCGGTGAGCAGACCGCTCGGTGTGTCGTCGGCGGACACCGCGGTCACAGGATGGGGGCGGGCGTCCACGCACACGGCGTCGGGGCCGGAGTGCGGCCAGTGCCAGACGGTGCCGTCGGTGCCGCCGCTGATCTGGAGGAGTTCGCCCTTGTCGGTGGTGAGGTCGACGGCTGTGACCGGGCCGCGGTGGAGGCTCTTGTGAGAGCGGAGGCCGCCTTCGGTGCGAATGTAGGAGACGTCTCCGGCGTCGTCGCCGAGCGCAAGGACCTGGCCGGCCGTGCCCTGGGCCACCGCGGCAGCCGTGAGGGCGTCGGCTGTGCGACGGGTGATGCCGTCGAGGACCTCGGACAGGCGGCTGTCGGGCGCTCCGGCCGGCGGCAGGGTGGTTGCGGAGCCGTTCCGGTCGAGCAGGACCAAAGCACCATCGTCGCCTATCAGGAGGGCGGCGTGGTGGCCTTCGGGGAGCCGGAGCGGGTCCGCCTGCGTACTGGCGGCGCCGGTTTGCGGATCCAGGAAGCGCAGATACCCGGTCGTGCCGGCGGAAGAGTGCTCGCTGTACGCGATATGTCCGCGGTAGGGGCCGCGCCCGGGCAGGAGGTGCCGGATGTGGCCGCTGTCGGGCCGGTGCGACCAGAGGGCGCGCCATCGCCGGCCTGAGGTCGTGGCAAGCGCGTCGGCGGCCGGCTGGTGGTGGCCTGCCAGGTACGGATGCAGTGCCGCCGCGCGGTCGGCCGGCGTGGGAGCGGTGGTGCAGGCCTGGCCCGCAAGGCCCCACGCTTCAGCGAACGGGGCGCGCCCGTCGCCTTCGGTGGAGGCGTCCGGCGTCTGTGTGTGCTCGAAGGCGGCCGTGACGGTGGCCGGGTCGGCGTGGACCAGCACGAGGGGGTTGGTCAGCAGCTGGTCGGCGAAGCCGGCCAGCACGATGTGTCGCAGAAGGATCCCCAGGACCACGGGGTCGGCCTGGGCGAGGTCGGGTCGGCCGTTGCCGAGGAGCGGGACGGTCGCGGCTACGGCCCGTGCCAGTGCGGCGTGGTCGGCCGGCGGTCGGACGGTGGTGACGAGATCCGCAACCTGCTGCGGTCCCAGCCGCCACAGGGCGTGGAGGCCGTCGGCGGGCGGGACTAGGCGGGCGACCGCACGGTGGACCGTGTCGATGCCGCCGGCCCCGGGCAGCGCGGCCCAGGTGGCGAGAGTGACAGGGCGTCCGGCATCGGCCAGGGCGACCATGGCCGACCGTTCGTTCTCGGGTAGCGCGAGCCACCAGGCCTCGGCGATTGTGGTCGCCTGGTCTGACCGGCCGGGGGCCGCGATGCGAACGGCGAGGTGGGCCAGGCCCGGGCTTGGATACACCAGGTCGGCGTCCACGGGCGTCCCGCCAAGCCCGGCGCACCAGGCGGCGAATCGGGTGCGCTCGGTCCAGCGGGGGTCGTCCAGGTCGAGGACGGCGGCGCGGGGGTCCGCGGCGTGCAGGGCAGCCGCGGCCGAAGTCCCGGAGGCGCATTCGACCACCAGCCGGATCCACGGGATGCGCGCCAGCGGGGCAAGCAGGCCGTCGGCGATCCTCTCCGGCGCGTCCGGCACCAGGTCGCCGCCGGCACGGTCCAGGTCGGTGACGACGATCGTGCGGGGACGTCCGTCCTGAAGGGCCTCCAGCAGCTCCTGCGGGGTACCTGCGACCAGGCCGAGCCGTGCGGCCAGCAGCCAGGTCGCGCTGCGCACGGTGAGACCGTCGGCGGACAGGGCGGCGTGCACCTGTCGGTCCGGGTGGGGGCTTGCGGGCGGGCAGGCCGCGGTGAGCCAGGTGAGCAGGTGGGTACGGCCGCTGCCGGAGGAGCCGGCGATCCGGCATGGGACCGGGGCGAGCCCGCGCTGTACGTCTACGAGCAGCGCGTGCCCGCCGCCGGCGACACCCCGGAGCTGCTCCAGCGCGGCCTGATCGGCGCCCTCGCCGTCA
>NZ_JBEYVJ010000403.1:0-5828 GCF_040643935.1 Kitasatospora sp. NPDC047058
GTACAGCTCGGCCTCGCTCTGGTAGCCGAGGTACTGCAGCTTGAGGATCTGCTCCGCGTCCCCGGCGTCCGCCGCCGAGATGATCACGCTCATGCACCACTCCGGCCTCGTGGGCGGCGGCCAGGCCCAGCAGCGAGCCCTTGAGGACGACCAGGGCGGCCTCCGGGGTGGTGGCGCCCTCCGCCTTGAGCAGGTCCCGCAGCGCGATCCCGTCCACCAGCTCCATCACGATGGCCGAGCCCCGCTCGCCCTCGACGTACTCGTAGAGCCGGGTGACGTGCGGGGAGTCGATGGCCGCGAGGACCTCGGCCTCCTCGCGCAGGGCGGGCGTGCCGACGGAGCCGTGGAGGTACTTGATCGCGACGGGGGTGCCGGTCTCCCGGTGGCGGGCCAGCACGACCCGGCCGCTCGCGCCGGCGCCGAGCTCACGCTCGTGGAGGTAGTCCGGGAGCTCCCAGGGCCGCGCGTCCTCGACCGGCGGCCGCTCGTCCCCGGTCATCGGGACGTCGTCCGCGGGGGCGCTGCCGCCCCCGGTCCGTCTGCCGTCCTGCTGCGTCCCGTCGTCCATCGCGTCGTACTCCCCTGACTGCCTGCTCGGCTCTTGCGGCGACGCACCATACGGCACCGCGGGCAGTGCATGGGACGCGGCCCGGGAACAGTGGGTTCCGCGCGGGGTGGTCCGCTCCATCACGATTCGGGTGCTTCGCACACCATGCCAACGATTCGCTCGTCCGGTCGTACGCGGACCCGTCCCACGAGGCCGCCGGGCCCACCCCTTCGCCGGCCTCACCCCTGCACCGGCCCCACCACGGCAGGCTCGGCGCAGCGGCCTCACGCGCCGGGCTTCACGACAGCAGCAGCCGCGTCCCCGGCGGCAGCGCGCCCGCCCCGGCCCCGTCGCGCAGGTGCGTCAGCAGGGTCCCGCGCAGGGCCGCCGCCGCCCGGGTGAGCGGCACCTCGTGGCCGTGCGCGACGGCGATGGTCCGCCCCAGCCCCGGTCCGGCGAACGGGGTCACGGCCAGCCCCGAGCGGGCCGCCACCATGCCCGGCAGCACGGCCGGCCCGAGCCCGGCCCGGACGAAGCCCAGCACCGCGTCCATCTCGCCGCCCTCGACCGCGAACTCCGGCTCGAACCCGGCCGCCCGGCAGGCCGCCAGGGTGGCCTCGCGGAGGTCGTAGCCCTCCCGGAACATCACCAGGGGCCGGTCCCGCAGGTCCGCCACCCGGGCCTTGCGCCGGGCCCGTTCCCCGGCCGAGACCAGCACCAGCTCCTCGTGCAGCAGCTCGGTGACCTCCAGCGCCGGTGCGGCCTCCCCGCTCGGCGGGGTGATGATCAGCGCGAGGTCCAGCTCCCCCGCCGCCAGCGACCGGACCAGGTCGCGCGAGCCGCCCTCGCGCACCATCAGCGCCACCCCCGGGTGGCGGTCCCGGAAGACCCGCAGCACGTCCGGCACCAGGCTGGTGCACAGGCTCGGCGGCGCCCCCAGCCGGACCCGGCCGCGGCGCAGCTGGACCGTCTCCTGCACGGCCAGCCGGGCGCTCTCGGTGTCCGCGAGGATGCGCCGGGCCAGCGGCAGCAGGGCGTCCCCGGCGTCGGTCAGGGCGATGTTGCCGCGGGTGCGGTGGAACAGCTCGGCGCCCAGCTCCCGCTCCAGCGCCCGGATCTGCTGCGAGAGCGACGGCTGCGCGACGTGTGCCGCCTCGGCCGCCCGGGTGAAGTGGCGGGTCTCGGCGACGGCCAGGAAGTACCGGAGTTGCTGGAGCTGCACCCGGCCAGGATAGGCCGCCCCGATAGGCCCCGGCTATCGTCGCGAGCCGCATCATGTCTTGGACGCACCCTGGCGGGCGTCCCTACCGTGGCAGTCATGACAACCGCGACTCGGACGGCCCGGCATCCGTCCACCCTGGCGACCCTGTGGCGGTCGACCGTCGGCAAGAAGGCGGTCATGGCCGTCAGCGGACTGGTCATGCTGCTGTACCTGGTCGCGCACATGCTGGGCAACCTCAAGGTCTTCTTCGGACCGGACGACATCAACGGCTACGCGGCCTGGCTGCGCACGATCGGCCAGCCGTTCCTGGGCCACGAGTGGTTCCTCTGGATCGCCCGGACCGGCCTGCTCGCCGCAGTCGTCCTGCACGGCGTGGCCGCGTACCAGCTCAGCCGGCGCGACCTCGCCGCCCGGCCGAGCAAGTACGTGCACCAGCGGCGGCGGGCGAGCTACGCGACCCGGACGATGCGCTGGGGCGGGGTGATCCTGGCCCTGTTCATCGTCTGGCACATCCTCGACCTGACCACGCTCACCGTGAACCCGGCCGCCGAGCACGGCCACCCGTACCAGAACATCGTGGCCTCCTTCGGCACCTGGTACAGCTGCGTGGTCTACATCCTCGCGATGCTCGCGCTGGGCCTGCACATCCGGCACGGGTTCTGGAGCGCCGCGCAGACCCTCGGCGCCAACAACGCCCGCCGGGACGCGGCGTTGAAGCTGACCGCCAACGGCCTGGCGCTCGTGCTGACCGTGGGCTTCCTGTCCGTCCCCGTGGCCGTGATGACCGGAGTCGTGAAGTGAGCTACCTGGACTACACCGTCGGCGCGCCGGTCGCCGACACCAAGGCCCCCGCCGGGCCGATCGAACAGCGCTGGGACCAGCGGCGGTTCGAGGCCAAGCTGGTCAACCCGGCCAACCGGCGCAAGCACACCGTGATCGTGGTCGGCACCGGCCTGGCCGGCGGCGCGGCCGGCGCGACGCTCGCCGAACAGGGCTACCACGTCGTGCAGTTCTGCTTCCAGGACTCTCCGCGCCGCGCCCACTCGATCGCCGCCCAGGGCGGCATCAACGCCGCCAAGAACTACCGCAACGACGGCGACTCGGTCCGCCGGCTCTTCTACGACACCGTCAAGGGCGGCGACTTCCGCGCCCGCGAGTCCAACGTCCACCGGCTCGCCCAGGTCTCGGTGGAGATCATCGACCAGTGCGTCGCGCAGGGCGTCCCGTTCGCCCGCGAGTACGGCGGCCTGCTGGACACCCGGTCCTTCGGCGGCGTGCAGGTCTCCCGCACCTTCTACGCCCGCGGCCAGACCGGCCAGCAGCTGCTGCTCGGCGCGTACCAGGCGCTCTCGCGCCAGATCGCCGCCGGCAACGTGGAGATGCACGCGCGCACCGAGATGCTCGACCTGCTGGTGATCGACGGCCGGGCCCGCGGCATCGTCGCCCGCGACCTGGTGACCGGCGCGGTCTCCACCCACACCGCCGACGCGGTGGTACTCGCCAGCGGCGGGTACGGCAACGTCTTCTACCTCTCCACCAACGCCAAGAACTCCAACGCCACCGCCGTCTGGCGGGCCCACCGGCGCGGCGCGCACTTCGCCAACCCGTGCTTCACCCAGATCCACCCGACCTGCATCCCGCGCTCCGGCGACCACCAGTCCAAGCTCACGCTGATGAGCGAGTCGCTGCGCAACGACGGCCGGATCTGGGTGCCCCGGGCCAAGGGCGACACCCGGCCGCCGGCCGAGATCCCCGAGGCCGAGCGGGACTACTACCTGGAGCGGATCTACCCCTCCTTCGGCAACCTGGTGCCGCGCGACATCGCCTCCCGGGCCGCCAAGAACGTCTGCGACGAGGGCCGCGGCGTCGGCCCCGGCGGGCAGGGCGTCTACCTGGACTTCGCCGACGCGATCCGGCGGATGGGCCGCGACGCCGTCGCCGCCAGGTACGGCAACCTGTTCGACATGTACGAGCGGATCACCGCCGAGGACCCGTACCGGGTGCCGATGCGGATCTACCCCGCGATCCACTACACGATGGGCGGGCTCTGGGTCGACTACGACCTGCAGACCACCGTGCCCGGCCTGTTCGCGATCGGGGAGGCCAACTTCTCCGACCACGGCGCCAACCGGCTCGGCGCCAGCGCGCTCATGCAGGGCCTGGCGGACGGCTACTTCGTCCTCCCGCCGACCCTCAACGACTACCTGGCCCGCAACCCGCTGCCCGCCGTCCCCGCCGAGCACCCGGCGGTCGCCGCCGTGGAGGCCGAGGTCGAGGACCGGCTGAACCTCATCCTCGCGGTGAACGGCGACCGGACGCCCGACTCCTTCCACCGCGAACTGGGCGAACTGCTCTGGGACGAGTGCGGCATGGCCCGCGACGAGGCCGGCCTGCGCCGGGCGCTGGAGCGGATCCCGCAGCTGCGCGAGGAGTTCTGGCGCCGGATCAGGGTGCCCGGCACCGGGCAGGAGCTCAACCAGTCGCTGGAGAAGGCCAACCGGCTGGTCGACTACTTCGAACTCGCCGAACTGATGTGCCTGGACGCCCTGCACCGGGCGGAGTCCTGCGGCGGCCACTTCCGCACCGAGAGCCAGACCGAGGACGGCGAGGCCGCCCGCCGCGACGAGACCTTCTCCTACGCCGCCGCCTGGGAGTTCACCGGCACCGGCACCGCCCCCGTCCTCCACCGCGAGCACCTCGACTTCGAGTACGTCCACCCCACCCAGAGGAGTTACGCGTGAACCTCACCCTGCGCATCTGGCGCCAGGCGGGCCCGGACGCGGCCGGCTCGATGACCACCTACCAGGTCACCGGGATCAGCCCGGACATGTCCTTCCTGGAGATGCTGGACACCCTCAACGAGGAGCTGATCACCCGGGGCGACACGCCCGTGGCCTTCGACCACGACTGCCGGGAGGGGATCTGCGGCGCCTGCGGCATGGTCATCAACGGCCAGGCACACGGGCCGGAGCGGACCACCACCTGCCAGCTGCACATGCGGCACTTCGCGGACGGCGACACCATCGACGTCGAGCCGTGGCGGGCCTCCGCCTTCCCGGTGGTCAAGGACCTGGTGGTGGACCGGTCCGCGTTCGACCGGATCATCGGCTCCGGCGGGTACATCACCGCCCCCACCGGCAGCGCCCCCGACGCGCACGCCACCCCGGTGCCCAAGGAGACCGCCGACACGGCCTTCGAGCACGCCGAGTGCATCGGCTGCGGCGCCTGCGTGGCGGCCTGCCCGAACGGCTCGGCGATGCTCTTCACCTCGGCCAAGGTGGTCCACCTCAACGTGCTTCCGCAGGGCGCGCCGGAGCGGAAGTCCCGGGTGCGGGACATGGTCGCCGCGATGGACGCCGAGGGCTTCGGCGGCTGCACCAACACCGGTGAGTGCGCGACCGCCTGCCCGAAGGGCATCCCGCTGCCGAGTATCGCGGCGATGAACCGCGAGTTCCTCCGCGGCGCCTCCGGCTGACCGCCGGCGGCCGACGCCGCCCGCCCGGCCCTCCTCCGGGGGCGCGCGCAGTCCCGCCGCGCGCGCCCCCGGAGGAGTGGCGGTTCGTCAGACCGGTGCTCCGGCCTCGGAATCCGCGCTACGGTGGTCCCCGCGCCAAGGAGGGTCATATGCCTGAGGTTCAGGCCTGTACCGGGTGTGGTGGGTCCGGGGGGACCCAGAAGACCGAGGCAACGGTCGAACTGGACGAGGAAGGGAGCATGGTGGCGAAGCTCAACACCTTCTGGTCACCATGCGGTCGGTGCCACGGATCCGGGACGGTGCTAGTCGGATGAGGTTGGTCTTCGAGTGCGTCGAGTGCGGCAGCCACTACCTGCCGCCGGAGGAGATGGTGTACCCGGACGGGCCCGCGTCGCCCGTCTGGTGCACGCCCTGTCACACGGGCAAGCGGGCGGCGGGCGTCCACGAGGACCCGCTGCTCGCCCGGGTGGCGCTGGCCGCCGCGCGGGCCGCACTCGCCCGGCGGGCCGCGGAGGAGGCGCCCCCCGCGCGCTCCGACGTCCGGCCGTCCCGGCCCCCGCGCTCGCGCCGCGCCCGCTCCGGGC
>NZ_JBEYVJ010000404.1:0-5821 GCF_040643935.1 Kitasatospora sp. NPDC047058
CGCTCAAGCCCGAGATCATCATCTGCGACGAGCCGGTCTCCGCCCTGGACGTCTCCGTCCAGGCGCAGGTGATCAACCTGCTGGAGCAGCTGCAGGACGAGTTCGCTCTCTCGTACATGTTCATCGCGCACGACCTCTCCATCGTCCGGCACATCTCCGACCGCGTCGGCGTGATGTACCTCGGCAAGATGGTCGAGATCGGCTCCGACGAGGAGATCTACGAGAACGCCACGCACCCGTACACCCAGGCGCTGCTCTCCGCGGTGCCGGTGCCGGACCCGACGGCGCGCGAGTCCCGTGACCGGATCATCCTGACCGGCGACATCCCCTCGCCGGCCAACCCGCCGTCCGGCTGCCGCTTCCGCACCCGCTGCTGGAAGGCGGAGGAGCGCTGCTCCACCGAGGTCCCGCTGCTGGCGGTGCCGGAGGTGCTGACCGGCGCGGCCAAGCACCAGTCGGCCTGCCACTTCGCCGAGGTGCGGGAGACGGCCGCCGCCGTCTGATCCCGGAGCGTTCCCCGGAAGGGCCCGCGGCTTCCCGCCGCGGGCCCTTCCGCGTTCCCCGCCCCGGGGCCTCCCACCGCTGCGTCAACTCGTGGAGGGGTGCCGTGCACCCATCCGGGGGTACCCGACTCGCGCCGCCTCGAAGGCGCGTTTCTCATGGGGTGTGATGCGACACACACCTTGAGGAGGGACCTCCATGCCCGCAGCCACCCGTGCCCGCTGGGTCCTCGCCGGTGCGACATCCGTGGCCCTGGTGGCCAGCGGGTGCAGCAGTAGCGGCGGGGGCGGCGGCGGTTCGTCGGACGCCAGCAAGACCTTCAGCTACCAGAGCAGCGAGCCGCAGAACCCGCTGCAGCCGGCGAACGCCAACGAGACCGGTGGCGGCCGCATCATCCAGAACCTCTTCAAGGGGCTGGTGGACTACAACCCCAGCAACGCCCAGCTCCGGATGCAGGTCGCCGACGCGATCGACACCTCCGACTCGCAGACCTACAACGTGACGCTGAAGTCCGGCTGGACGTTCCACGACGGCACCCCCGTCCAGTCCCAGAGCTTCGTCGACGCCTGGAACTGGGGCGCGACCAGCACCAACAACCAGATCAACAGCTCCTGGTTCTCCGACATCGAGGGCTACAAGGACGTCCACCCGGACAGCGGCCAGCCGACCGCGACGAAGATGTCCGGGCTGACCGTGGTGGACGCCACGCACTTCACCATCAAGCTGAGCGGCAAGGTCTCGTACTTCGAGTACAAGCTCGGCTACATCGCCTTCTCCCCGCTGCCGAGCGGGTTCTTCAACGACCCGGCCGGGTACGGCCAGAAGCCGGTGGGCAACGGCCCCTACCAGTTCGTCAGCTGGGACCACAACCAGCAGGTGGTGACCAAGACCTTCGCGAACTACCAGGGCGTGGACAAGCCGAAGAACGGCGGCGTCGTCTTCAAGATGTACAACACGGCGGAGGCCGCCTACGCCGACCTGCAGTCCAACAACCTGGACGTGATGGACCAGGTGCCGCCGTCCGCACTGGCCACGTACAAGAGCGACCTCGGCGACCGGGCGATCGACTCCCCGCAGGGCGCCATCCAGAACCTCGGCTTCACGCTGTACCAGCCGGAATGGGCCCCGCCGGAGAAGGCGCTGGTCCGCCAGGGCATCTCGATGGCGATCGACCGCGACACCATCACCAAGACGGTGCTCCAGGGCTCCCGCGCCCCCGCCAGCGCCTGGGTCGCGGACGGCGTCCAGGGGTACAAGGCCGGCCAGTGCGGTGAGTTCTGCACGTTCAACCCGGACAAGGCCAAGCAGCTGATCGCCCAGGGCGGCGGCGTCCCGAACAACAAGCTGACCATCACCTACAACGCGGACGGCGGCCACAAGGAGTGGGTCGACGCGGTCTGCAACTCGATCCGGCAGAGCACCGGCGTGGAGTGCGTCGGCGACCCGAAGCCCGACTTCAAGACCGCCCGGGCGGCGATCACCGGGCACCAGATCGACGGGATGTTCCGGACCGGCTGGGTGCAGGACTACCCGCTGAACGCCAACTTCCTCGCCGACGTCTACCGCACCGGCGCCGCGTCCAACGACTTCGGCTACAGCAACCCGCAGTTCGACCAGCTGGCCACGCAGGCCGACCAGGCCCCCAGCGTGGCCGACTCGGTGACCGGCTACCAGGCGGCCGAGGCGGTGCTGCCCGGCGGCATGCCGGCCATCCCGCTCTGGTACTACCGGACCAACTCGGGCTACTCCACCAACGTCCACAACGTGACGTTCGACTCCTTCGGCAACCCGGCCTGGACCCAGGTCGAGGTCAACGGCTGACCAGGCCCCCGCACCGGCCCCGCCCTCCCCGCACGGAGGGCGGGGCCCGGGCACTCGACCCACCCGGTCCCTAGGAAGGAGGCTCTGATGGGCAGTTACGTGCTGCGGCGGGTGCTGCAGATGATCCCGGTGTTCATCGGCACCACGCTGCTGATCTTCCTGATGGTCTACACGCTGCCGGGCGACCCGGTCTCGGCGCTGTTCGGGCAGAAGGCCGCGGACCCCGCGGTGGTGGCCAACCTCAAGCACAAGTACTACCTCGACCAGCCGATCTGGAAGCAGTACCTGCACTACATGGGGAACCTCTTCCAGGGGGACTTCGGCACCAGCTTCACCGGCCGCTCGGTCAGCGACATCATGGCGGACGCCTTCCCGGTCACCATCCGGCTGGCGCTGCTCGCCTTCGGCTTCGAGATGATCTTCGGCCTCCTCCTCGGCCTGGTGTCCGGCCTCTGGCGGGGCAGCATCCAGGACACCCTGGTCCTGGTCCTCACCCTGGTGGTGATCTCGATCCCGGTCTTCGTGCTGGCGTACCTCGCCCAGACGATCTTCGCGACCAACCTCGGCTGGGTCACCCCGACCGTGCAGGACTCCACGGACATCTCCCAGCTGATCCTGCCCGCGATCGTGCTGGGCTCGCTCTCCCTGGCGTTCGTCGCCCGGCTCACCCGGACGTCCATCGGCGAGAACCTGCGGGCCGACTACATGCGCACGGCCGTCGCCAAGGGCCTGCCGCGGCGGACCATCGTCACCCGGCACCTGCTGCGCAACTCGCTGATCCCGGTGGTCACCTTCCTGGGCACCGACCTCGGGGCGCTGATGGGCGGCGCGATCGTCACCGAGGGCATCTTCAACGTGCAGGGCATCGGCAACGTCCTCTACCGGGCGATCAACCAGAAGGAGGGGCCCACCGTGGTCGGCATCGTGACCGTCCTGGTGATCGTCTACCTGGTCGCCTCCCTGATCGTCGACCTGCTCTACGCGGTCCTGGACCCGAGGATCCGCTATGCCTGACCTCCACGACGAGGGCGACTTCGAGCCGCACCCCAAGCCCGGCGTCGACCACCTGGACTACGCCGGCGAGCAGGGCATGGCGGTGGAGCAGGAGACGCTGGTCGAACCGGACGCGGAAAAGCGCGAGGAGGCACGGAGCCTCTGGGGCGACGCCTGGCGGGACCTGCGGCGGCGGCCGATCTTCCTGATCTCGGTGGTGCTGATCGTGCTGCTGGTCCTGATGTCGATCTTCCCCTGGGCCTTCACCGACGCCAACCCGCGCCAGGCCGACCTGGTGCACGACTACCTCAAGCGGCCCGACTGGACGGACTTCTTCGGCGCTGGCTGGTTCGGCTACGACGCCCTGGGCCGGTCGATCTACGCCCGGGTGATCTACGGCGCCCGCGCCTCGATCACCGTGGGCATCTTCGTCACCGCCGGGGTGACCCTGCTGGGCGGGCTGGTCGGCATGACGGCCGGCTACTTCGGCGGGGTCCTGGACGCGGTGCTGTCCCGGATCGTCGACATCTTCTTCGGCATCCCGCTGCTGCTCGGCGCGCTGGTCATGCTGAACGCCTTCTCCGCCCGGCGGACGGTCTGGAGCGTGGTGATCGCGCTCGTCGTACTCGGCTGGACGCAGATCGCCCGGGTCATGCGCGGCGCGGTGCTGACGGTCAAGCAGTCCGACTACGTGGTCGCCGGCAAGGCACTGGGGGCGGGCACCACGCGGCTGATGTCCCGGCACATCCTGCCGAACGCGGTCGCCCCGGTGATCGTCGTCGCCACCATCGCGCTCGGCGGCTACATCGCCACCGAGGCCACGCTGAGCTTCCTCGGCATCGGACTGCAGGACCCGACCATCTCCTGGGGCATCGACATCTCCTCGGCCCAGAAGGTGATCCGGACGGCCCCGTACGTGATGTTCTTCCCGGCCGCGGCGCTCTCCATCACCGTGCTGGCCTTCATCATGATGGGCGACGCGGTGCGCGACGCCCTCGACCCGAAGCTTCGCTGAGCGAGGGGACGCATCGTGACTACAGCTGTGGACAGCACCAAGCCCCAGCGGGAGGCGCCGTACGAGGGGCCGCTGCTCGACGTCCGGGACCTGCACGTCGAGTTCGTCACCCGGGACGGGGTGGCGAGGGCGGTCAACGGCGTCGACTACAGCGTCAGCGCCGGGGAGACGCTCGCGGTGCTGGGCGAGTCCGGTTCGGGCAAGTCGGTCACCGCGCAGGCGATCATGGGGATCCTGGACATGCCGCCGGCCCGGATCCCCCGGGGCGAGATCCGGTTCCGGGGCCAGGACATGCTCCGGATGGGCAAGGAGGAGCGGCGGAAGATCCGCGGGCAGAAGATCGCGATGATCTTCCAGGACGCGCTCTCCTCGCTCAACCCGGTGCTCAGCGTGGGCTTCCAGCTCGGCGAGATGTACCGCGCCCACCACGGGATCTCGCGTAAGGAGGCCAAGGGGAAGGCCGTCGAGCTGATGGACCGGGTGCGCATCCCCGCGGCCGGGCAGCGGGTGAACGACTACCCGCACCAGTTCTCCGGCGGCATGCGCCAGCGCATCATGATCGCGATGGCGCTGGCCCTGGAGCCGGATCTGATCATCGCGGACGAGCCCACCACCGCGCTGGACGTCACCGTCCAGGCCCAGGTGATGGACCTGCTCGCGGAGCTGCAGGCCGAGTACCACATGGGGCTGATCCTGATCACCCACGACCTCGGCGTGGTGGCCGACGTCGCGGACAAGATCGCCGTGATGTACGCGGGGCGGATCGTCGAGACGGCCCCGGTGCACGACCTGTACGCGCGCCCGGCGCACCCGTACACCCGTGGCCTGCTGGACTCCATCCCGCGGCTGGACCAGAAGGGCCAGGAGCTCTACGCGATCAAGGGCCTGCCGCCCAACCTGCTGCGGATCCCGCCGGGCTGCGCGTTCAACCCGCGCTGCCCGCGGGCGAAGGACATCTGCCGGGCCGAGGTGCCGGAGCTGTTCCCGGTCACCGAGGACGACGGCACCGAGCTGGCCGGGCGGGGCAGCGCCTGCTTCTTCTGGAAGGAGACGCTCCATGACCGGTAACGGGGCCAGTGCGCTGGGGGCGGCGGTGCCGGAGGAGGCCGCGTTCGCCCACGAGGTGCGGCGCGGCGAGCCGATCCTCGAAGTCCGGGACCTGTTCAAGTACTTCCCGCTGACCCGGGGCATCCTGTTCAAGAAGCAGGTCGGCGCGGTGAAGGCGGTCGACGGCGTCTCCTTCGACCTGATGCAGGGCGAGACGCTCGGCATCGTCGGGGAGTCCGGCTGCGGGAAGTCCACGCTGGCCAAGGTGCTGATGAACCTGGAACCGGCCACCGGCGGGTCGGTGCGTTACAAGGGCGAGGAGATCTCGCACCTGACGGGAGCCGGGTTGAAGGCCGTCCGCCGGAACATCCAGATGGTGTTCCAGGACCCGTACACCTCGCTGAACCCGCGCATGACGGTCGGCGACATCATCGGGGAGCCGTT
>NZ_JBEYVJ010000405.1:0-5808 GCF_040643935.1 Kitasatospora sp. NPDC047058
GCCGGCCGTACACCGCCGGGCGCGCTGGACCCGGGCGCACGGCGTGACCCCGGCGCCTCCCGGCGGCGTCACGACGGGTGTCCCGGGCTGCTCGCCGGTGCCCGCCCGTGGTGGCGCGCCGAGCGGGGCCCGCTCGGCGCTGCGAGGCTAAACCGGTTCAGGCCGGCTGTCAACGGTCGGCGCAAGAGCCACCCCGGCGGCTGAACCGCCCGGCGGCGAGGTGGACTCGCGCACCGTGAGCCGCGGCGTCGGCATCTGCAGGTCGCGGCCCGGGCCGGCCCCGTCGATCACCGCGAGCAGGCTCCGGGCGACCTGCTCGCCCAGCGCGAAGGTGTCCCGGCTGAGCGCGGTCAGCGGCGGGTGGACGATCCGGGCGAGCACGGAGTCGTCGAAGGAGACGATGGACAGCTCGCCGGGCACTGCGACGCCCATCTCGCCGGCCACCCCGAGGCCGGCCACCGCCATCACGTCGGAGTCGTAGACGATCGCGGTGGGCCGCCGGGGCCGCGAGAGCAGGGTGCGGGTGGCGGCCGCGCCCTCGGCGTCGCTGAAGTCGGTGGGCACCGAGACCGCCTCCTCCAGCCCGAGCCGGCGGGAGGCGTCGCGCAGCGCGCGGATCCGGCGCTGGGTGTGCTGGAAGTGCGGCAGGCCGGCCAGGTGCGCGATCCGGCGGTGGCCGATCGCCGCCAGGTAGTCGACGATCGAGAGCATCGCCTCCCGGTCGTCGGCCCAGATCCGCAGCGGGCCGCCGCCCTTGCCCGGGCCGCCCAGCACCACGGCGGGCAGCGCGAGTTCCTCCAGGACCTCCAGCCGCGGGTCGCGGACCTGCAGGTCGACCACGATGAAGCCGTCGACCCGGTGCTCGGAGGCCCACCGCCGGTAGACCCCGATCTCGGCGGCGGTGTCCTCGACCACCATCAGGTGCAGCGCGACCGAGTGGGCGGACAGCACGCCCTGCAGGCCGGAGAGCAGCTGGCTGAAGAACGGCTCGACGCCGATGGTGCGGGCCGGGCGGGCGATCACCAGGCCGACCGCGTCGGCGCGGGCTCCGCCCAGGGCGCGGGCGGCGCTGTGCGGCCGCCAGTTCATCTCCTCGGCGACCCGCAGGATCCGGGCCCTGGTCGCCTCGCTCACCCCGGGGCGCCCGTTGAGCGCGAAGGACACCGCGCCCTTGGAGACACCGGCCTGGCGGGCGATGTCGGCGATGGTCGGTCTGCCCACGGAACCCGGCTCCTCTCTTGACATCCAAGTTTAGGCGGGAGCATAGTCCCTGCCAGAGCTAGACCGGTTTAGTACACCAGCCTGAAAGAACCCAGCACGGCACATCCCCCACCCCACCCCCCTGGACCGGGAGACCCTCATGCGGAGAATCTGGGCGGCACTCACGACGGCGGCGGTCGCCACCACCGTGCTCACCGGCTGCGGACTCGGCTCCGACGCCAAGAGCGACGACAGCGCGGCGAGTGCGGCCGCCACCGGCGAGGTCAAGGGCAAGGTCTCGCTCCAGACCTGGGCGCTCAAGCCGAAGTTCACCGACTACGTGCAGGGCGTGATCGACGGATTCAAACAGAAGTACCCGGGCGTCGAGGTCGAATGGCTCGACCAGCCCGGCGACGGCTACTCGGACAAGGTGCTCAGCCAGGCCGCGGCCGGCACCCTCCCGGACGTGGTCAACCTCCCGCCGGACTTCGCCCTCCCGCTGGCCAAGCAGAACCTGCTGCTGGACGTCGCCAAGGCGGACCCGAAGCTCGCCGACGAGTACGTGGCCGGCGGCATCGACGCCTACCGCTTCACCGGCCAGGACGGCACCTTCGGCTACCCGTGGTACCTCAACACCGACGTCAACTACTGGAACGCGGAGCTGCTGGCCAAGAACGGCCTGGACCCGAAGGCCCTCCCCGGCAACCTGGACGAACTCATCGCCCAGGCCCGGATGTTCAAGGAGAAGTCCGGCGGCTCGGTCTACCTGATGAGCCGCAAGCCCGGCCTCGGCGACCTGGTCAACGCCGGTGTCAGGGTGATGGCCGACGACGGCAGGTCCTTCACCTTCAACACCCCCGAGGCCGCCGCCCTGCTCGACAAGTACCGGGACGCGTTCAAGGAGGGCCTGCTCCCGAAGGACGTGCTGACCGACACCTACGCCGGAAACTCCAAGCTGCTCAACGCCGGTACGGCCGCCTGGACCACCGGCGGCGCCAACTTCATCACCACCCTCGCCACCGACAACCCCACCCTCGCCCCGAAGATCGTCTCCTCCCCCGCGATGGGCACCCCGCCGCTCTACGTGCAGGGCCTGTCCATCCCGAAGAGCAGCAAGAACCCGGCCGCCGCGGTGGCCCTGGCCCGCTGGGTCACCAGCCCCGAGAACCAGGCCAAGTTCGCCCACCTGACCAGCATCTTCCCGTCCACCAAGGCGTCCGCGAACGACCCGTTCTTCAGCCGGAGCGACGGCACCAACGCCGGTGACGCCAAGGTCGTCGCCTTCACCTCGCTGGCCAAGGCGAAGATCCTCCAGCCCGTCCAGGTCGACGACGCGATGAGCACCGTCATCAAGCAGCAGATCGCCCTGGCGATCAGCGGCGACACGAGCTCCAAGCAGGCCCTGGACACCGCGGTCGAGCGCTGCAACCAGCTGCTCAAGGGCTGACCCGGATCCTCCCGGCACCGGCGGAGCGGCCGGGCCCGCACCGGAGCCCGTCCCGCGGACGGACCCCCGGGGCCCGCCGCCCACCGGGAACGACCTCCCAGGAAGGCAAGGCACGGCATGACCCACCGGCGTTGGTTCACCCCCTGGCTGCTCGCCGGGCCCGCGATCGTCTGGCTGGCCGTCTTCAACCTCTGGCCCGCCGCCAACACGGTGATCCTGTCGTTCACCAACGCCAAGCCCCTGGGCGGCGGGCGGTTCACCGGCCTCGCGAACTACGAACGCATCCTCGACGACGACCAGTTGGCCGACGCCCTGCTCAACAGCATCGTCTACCTGCTGGTCTGCCTGCCCCTGCTGACCGTCCTGCCCCTGCTGCTCGCCCTGCTGGTCCAGCGGAGGATCCCGGGCATCACCTTCTTCCGCACCGCCTTCTACACCCCGGTGGTCGCCTCCGCCGTCGTGGTGGCGCTGATCTGGGGCTGGGTGCTGGACGACCGCGGGCTGGTCAACGGCGTGCTCCGGCAGACCGGTCTGGCCGACTCCCCGGTCCCCTTCCTCACCGACCGCTGGCTGCTGCTGCTCAGCGCGATCGCCCTGACCACCTGGAAGGGGCTCGGCTACTACATGGTGATCTACCTGTCCGCACTGGCCAACGTCGGCCGCGAGCTGCACGAGGCCGCCGCCGTGGACGGGGCGGGCGCCGTCCGCCGGTTCTGGCACGTCACCCTGCCCGGGGTGCGGCCCACCGTGCTGCTGGTCTCCGTGCTGATCTCGGTCTCCTCGCTGCGCGTCTTCTCCGAGCTGTACGTGCTCTCCAACGGCACCGGCGGCCCCGGCGGCCGGGACATGTCCGTGGTGATGCTGATCCAGATGTACGGCCGCGGCTTCACCGGCCACCTCGGCTACGCCTCCGCGCTCAGCCTGATGCTGTTCGTCATCACCCTCGGCCCGATGCTGCTGCTGACGCGGCTCAACCGGAAGGCGGCCTGACCCGTGACCCCGACCGCCGCCCCGGCCCGGCCCGCCGTACCGGCGCCGGCCACCGCACCGCGCCGGCGCCGCACCCGCGGCTTCAACACCGCCACCCCCGCCCAGGCCGCGCTGCGCTACCTGCTCCTGCTGCTCGTCCTGGTCCTCGTCCTCGGCCCGTTCCTCTGGCAGCTCTCCACCTCCCTCAAGGGCCCCGGCGAGGACGTCTACACCAGCACCCCGCGGTTCGTCCCGGAGGACCTCACCTTCTCCAACTACGCGAAGGTCGCCGAGACCATCCCGGTCTGGACCTACGCGGCCAACTCGCTGGTCGTCGCCGCGATCGCGGTGCTCGGCAACGTGGTCGGCTGCACCCTGGCCGGCTACGCCCTCGCCAAGCTGCGCTTCCGCGGGGCCAGGCTGGTCCTCGGCCTCTTCCTGGCCACCCTGGTGCTGCCCGGCGAGGCCACCGTGGTCTCCCAGTACGTGACCGTGCGCAGCCTCGGCCTGGCCGACACGCTGGCCGGCGTCGCCCTGCCCGGCGCGCTCGCCATGCTCAACGTGCTGCTGATGCGCACCGCGTTCGCCGCCGTGCCGCCCGAGCTGGACCAGGCGGCCCTGGTGGACGGCGCCAACGTCTGGCAGCGCCTGTGGCACGTCGGCCTGCCGAACGTGCGGGGCATGCTCAGCGTGATCGTCATCTTCACCTTCATCGGCGCCTGGGACGACTTCCTGTGGCCGCTGATCGTACTCACCGACCCGCAGAAGTACACCCTCACCGTCGGCCTCCAGTACCTCAACGGCACCTTCAGCGCCAACCCCCGGCTGATCGCCGCCGGGACGATGATCGCCTTCCTGCCGGTCGTCGTGGTGTTCGCCGTCTGCCAGCGCTTCTTCTTCAGGGGCGTCGAGGAGGGAGCCGTCAAGGGCTGACCGGTCCCGCCCTTCCCAGTCCCGTCGCCGCAGCCGCGACGGCCGCACCCACCGAGGGAGCAGCGAGCAATGACCGCCGCCCAGGACACCCGCGCCCAGGCGCCCCGCTTCGGCGTCAACTACACCCCGACCGCCGGCTGGTTCCACCACTGGCTCGACTTCGACCTCGACGCCGTCCGCGCCGACCTCGACTCGGTCGCGGGGCTCGGCCTGGACCACGTCCGGGTCTTCCCGCTGTGGCCGGTGTTCCAGCCGAACCGCACCCTGATCCGCCCGCGCGCCGTCGAACAGCTCGCCGCCCTGGTGGACGCCGCCGGCGAGCGCGGGCTGGACGTCGCCGTCGACGGCCTCCAGGGCCACCTGTCCAGCTTCGACTTCCAGCCCGCCTGGACGCAGACCTGGCACCGGCGGAACATGTTCACCGACCCGGACGTGCTGGACGGCCAGGCCGCCTACCTGCGCACGCTGGCCGCGGCCCTGCACGGGCGCGCCAACTTCCTCGGGATGACGGTCGGCAACGAGGTCAACCAGTTCTCCGGCGAGCCGCACCCCGACCCGGACCGGGCCGACCCCGGGCAGGTCGACGCCTGGCTGCGCCGGATGCTCGCCGCCTGCGAGCAGGGCGCGCCCGGCCGGCTCCACCTGCACGCCTCCTACGACGCCGCCTGGTACCTGGACGAGCACCCGTTCACCCCCTGGCACTCGGCCCGGATCGGCGCCGCCACCGCCGTGCACTCCTGGGTGTTCAACGGCACCGCGCAGCGCTACGGCGCGCACTCCACCGCCACCGCGCAGCACGCCGCGTACCTGGTCGAGCTCGCCAAGGCCTGGGCGGACGACCCGCACCGCCCGGTGTGGCTGCAGGAGGTCGGCGCGCCGGCCCCGCACATCACCGCCGGGGACGCCGCCCGGTTCACCGGGGACACCGTGGCCGCCGTGCTGGACTGCCCGGACCTGTGGGGTGTCACCTGGTGGTGCTCGCACGACGTGGACCGCTCGCTGGCGGACTTCCCCGAGCTGGAGTACAGCCTCGGCGTGCTCACCACGGACCGCCGGGTGAAGCCGGCCGGCGCCCGGCTCGCCGCCGCCGTCCGGGAGGTACGGGCCGGCTGGCGGCCGCCCCGGCCGCGCACCACCGCCGTGGTGGTCGCCACCGGTGACGAGGTCACCGCGCCCACGCACGAGATCAACGACGTCGCCTTCGTCGGCGTGGTCCACCCCGAGCACGGCCCCGGCTTCGACCTCTGGGTCGGCGGCGG
>NZ_JBEYVJ010000406.1:0-5786 GCF_040643935.1 Kitasatospora sp. NPDC047058
CACCAGTCACTTTCCCTTCGATCTGCCCCGCTCTTCGACGCTACCCCGCCCGGCAACAAATCGAAGACTCGTCCGGAGTCGCGGCGAGGGTCAGGACACGGCCGGCGATGCCCCAGCCGCCGTCGGGCACCTCCTCGACGAGCACCAGGGTGGTGGCGCGGGCACGCTCGCCGTAGATCTCGGCGTACAGATCGGTCGCGCGGGTGACGAGCTGCTCCTTCTGTTGCTCGGTGAGGGTACCGGCGGGGACCTTGAAGTTGGCGTACGGCATGGGGAGTTCCACTCCTGTCACAGGGTCTGGTCGAACGGCCGGCAGGTGCCTGCCGCCCTCCCACCATCGGCCGGTCCGCAGCCGGCCACCAGGCTCTGCCCACCCTGGGGTCGTCACCCCCTGGTTCGCGTGCGCCCGACACGGCAGGATGCCGGCATGGACCTTCCCGAACTCGCCGCGTTCCTGAAGTCCCGGCGCGCCCGGATCAGGCCGTCCCACGTCGGTCTGCCCGCCGGGCCCCGGCGCCGGGTGCCCGGCCTCCGGCGGGAGGAGGTCGCCCAGCTGGCGGGCCTGTCCGCGGACTACTACACCGAGTTGGAACGCGGCCGCGGCGCCCAGCCGTCGGCGCAGGTCCTGGCCGCCCTGGCCCGGGCGCTGCGACTGGGCGGCGACGAACGCGACCACCTGTTCCACCTCGCCGAGCGGCCCGTGCCCCCGGCTGCGAGCGGCCCGACCGCGCACATCACGCCGGGACTGCTCGCGCTCCTGGACCGGCTCGCGGCGACCCCGGCACAGATCATCACCGACCTGCACGAGACCCTCGTGCAGAACGCGGCGGCCGTCGCGCTCGTGGGCCGGCAGCCGGCGGGGCGCGGGCCGGCGGCGAGCCTCATCCACCGCTGGTTCACCGATCCCGACACCCGCGCGATCTACCCGCCGGACGAACACCCGCACCATTCCCGGGTGTTCGTCGCCGACCTGCGGGCCGTCGCCGCCCGGCGCGGCCGCGACGCCGAAGTACACCACCTCGTGAGCACGCTGCGGAGGCGCAGCGCGGAGTTCGCCGCGTTGTGGGACACCCATGACGTGGGCCTGCGCCGGTCGGACCACAAGCGCATCGTCCATCCGGCGCTCGGAGTCGTCGCCGTGGACTGCAACAGCCTGTTCAGCGAGGACGGACGCCAGCGCCTGCTGTGGTTCACCGCCCCGCCCGGCACCGAAGCCGCCGCCCAGCTGGAGCTGATCACCGTACTCGGCACGCAGGACCTGACCGGGAGTCCCGCGACGGCGCCGCGCTGAGCCGGCTCCGCCGCGGGACGTCCGTGACCACCACCGTCACGCATCCGCACGGCGGCACTTCGGCGGCAACCCTCGGCGGCCCTCGGCCACCGGAGCCCGGCCTCCCCACCGGCAGCGGCGTCCGGTCAGAGCCAGGCCGCCATGTGGGCCTGCCAGGGGTCGTCCCCCTCGCGGGCGAAGTACAGCGACCGTGCGCTCACCCACAGGACGGTCCTGCCGAGCCGGTCGGGGTGGCGCTCCAGCATCGCCTCGAAGAAGCCCTCCGCCGTCGTCTGCTCCGCCAGGACGTCCTCCGCGTCGTCGAGGTACTGCCGGGTCTCGGCGGTGATCCGTCCGGCGTCGTCGTCGAGGTCCTTGTTCTGGTGGCTCGCGACGATGCGGCTCGGCTGCAGGGCCGCGACCGCGTCGATGGCCTTGCGCCACGGGCCGAACTCCCCGGCGGCCGCGTCGGCGAGGTACAGGTGCACGCCGTTGTAGAGCGCGTCGCCGGCCACCACCAGGCCGAGGTCCGGCACGTGCACCACGGTGCAGTCGTCGCTGTCCGCGTGCCCGACCTGGACGATGCCGACGTCGTGCCCTTCCAGGGTGAGGCGGTTGCCGGGGACCGTCACGGCCGTGACCGCGGTCTCCGGGATCTGGTCCGGCCAGATCACGTCCCAGAGCAGCTCCCTGGCCGACACGTTCTCGTGCATCTGCGCGATGGTGCCGGCGGAGGCGACCACCTGGGCGCCGAAGCGCTCGGCGAGCAGGTCGGCGGTGAACCAGTGGTCACCGTGTCCGTGGGTGGCGACGATGTGCGTCAGCCGCTTCCCGCTCGCCTGGACCCAGTCCCCGACCTTCTGCGCCTGCTCGCCGGTGAGCGGCGCATCGACGAGGACGGCGTCCTGCCGGCCCTGGACGAGCGTGACCGCGATGGGCTGGTAGCGGCGGGGTTCCCCGTTGGGTAACGGTCCGGACCCGGTCAGCGGCGACGGATCGACGACGAAGACGTCGTAGCCGAGGGCGGTTTCTGTGGTCACGGTGTTCCTCCCATCATGCCTGCGATCGTGCCTGCCGACATGGGGGCGAGGCTCGGCCGCGCATACCTCCACTCTCCCGGCCACGCGGCGCGCCCGCACCACGTGGCACGCGTGGTGCGGGTATGGCGGAGCGCTGCGGAGCACGGCGGACCGCGGCGGAGAGGCCCCGGGTATTTGGGGAACTACGCCCGGAACGTGGCCCGGTAGTCCGCGGGGGACGTGCCCACACAGCGGTGGAAGGCCGCCCGGAAGGCGGCCGGGCTGCCCAGGCCGCTGAGGCGGGCGACCTGCTCGACGGGGCTGGTGGTGGTCTCCAGGAGTTCACGGGCCCAGTCGATGCGGGCCGCGGTCAGCCAGGCCATCGGCGAGGTTCCCGTCTCCTGCTGGAAGCGGCGGATGAACGTCCGGCGGGACATGTGCGCACGCTCGGCCAGTTCGTCCACGCTCTGGCGGCGGGCGAGATTGTCGAGCATCCAGGCGCGGACCGGTGCGAGGTCCGCACCGCAGGAGGCCGGCCGGAAGCGCTCGATGTACTGCGCCTGGCCGCCGGAACGCTGGGGCGGGGCGACGAGCAGCCGGGCGCGGGCGTTGGCGGCCGCGGCGCCGTGGTCCCTCCGGATGATGTGCAGGCACAGGTCGACGCCCGCGGTCACCCCCGCGGAGGTGAGGATGTCGCCGTCGTCGACGTAGAGCAGGTTCGGCCGGACGTCGACCCGGGGGTACCGGCGCTTCAGCTCGGCGGTGTCCCGCCAGTGCGTCGTGGCGGGGCGCCCGTCCAGCAGCCCGGCGGCCGCCAACGCGAACGCCCCCGTGCAGATCGACACCAGCCGCGCCCCGCGCGCGTGCGCCGCGCGGATCGCCGACAGCGCCGCGGCGGGAACCGGGCCGCCCTGTTCCTCGTAGCCGGGGACGACCACGGTCTCGGCGTCCTGCAGTGCCTCCAGTCCGGCGGACGTGCCCACCGTGAACCCGCCGCTGCGGACCGGCCCGGCGGACGGATCGGTGCAGACGGTGACCCGGTAGTGCGGGTCCGCCCCGAAGGCCTGCACCGGTATGCCGAGGTCGAGCGGAAGGACCCCGGGGAGCGCCAGCACCGCGACCCGGTGCGCATCGACGGCCGACATGGCACGATCCTAGCGCTGAACGGCCTCCGTGCCACTGTCGGCGGCGGAGCCCCGATTCGTAGCCTGCGGCCATGGACTTCTCACTCGACCTGCCCACCGGCCCCCTCGCCGACGCCGTCCTCTCCGTCGTGCGCAGCTCCGAGACCGAGCCGGTGGCCAACCACAGCGTGCGCAGCTTCTACTTCGCCCAGCTCATCGCCGCCCACGAGGGGTGTCTGACGGACGCCGCCTACGACCGTGACCTGCTGTTCGCCGCCACCGTCCTGCACGACGTGGGCACGGGCAGCCTGGCGATGGGCGAGGCCCGCTTCGAGGTGGAAGGGGCGGACCTGGCGGCGGACCTGCTGCGGCAGCACGACGTCCCCGAGGCGGACGTCGACCGCGTGTGGGAGGCGATCGCCCTGCACGCCTCCCCCGGCATCGCCGAGCGCCGCGGCGTGCTGTGCTACCTCACCCGCGAGGGCGTGGGCGCCGACTTCGGACGCAACGCGGAGATCGTCGCCCCCTGGGAACAGCGGATCCACGCCGCCCACCCGCGCCTGGACATGGCCCGCTCGCTCGTCGACGCGATCGTGGAGCGGGCCGCCCGGTCGGACGCCGCCGCTCCCCGCTACTCGCTCGGCGGCGAACTCCTCCGCGAACGCCGGGCCGACGGCATGACCGGCCTGGAACGCGCCGCAGCCGCCTGCCCCTGGGGCGAATGACCGGGACCCGGGTGGGCCCGCCGTCGGGCGGCCCGAGCGGGTGGGTGGGCTGCGCCGAGCCCACCCACCCACCATGCCTCCGGCCTTCGGGGAATCGCCGTCGGCCGCGCAGCAGCCCCGCTGACGACGGCGGTCGGGGGTGGCGGACGAACACCTCGCACGACCCGTTCTCCGAGGCCCGATCCGGCCGGCAGCGGAACCGTCCGACTCCGGACGGCATCACTGTGACCGGTGCTGGAACAGCGAGGAGGGTCATGAAGCGGTTCGCGAGAAGTGTGACCGGCCAGTTCACGATCGCGGCGATCGCTTCGCTCGCGTTCTTCGCCCTGGTCTGGGCCGTCGGAGGCTGGGTGGTCACTGCGCTCGTCGGCGACTACACCCTCGACCTCGACAAGTAGACCGGATCCGCGGGCAGTTGCGAACGTCCGCTCAGCCTCGGATCAGTCGTCCAGTCGGTCGTCCGCGGGGGTCGGGCGCGGGTAAACGAGGCGGCGGACGGCCGGTGCGGAGACCGCCTGGATGTCGTCCGCACCCGGCACGGCCACGTGGACGAAACCGCCCTCGACCGCGAGGCGCACACCCGTCAGGCGCTCCGCCTGGGCTCCGTCGGCCGCGGTCAGGGTGTAGCCGGGGACGAGCTCGATCACCGCGTCGTCCCGCCAGTTGAGCCGGGCGTTCACCGGGCCGCCTCCGCATCGCCGGCGGTGACGTCCATCGAGGCGACCGCGGGGAAGTCCAGGTCCGGCTCGGCGACGTGGTTGAAGTAGTTGGAGAGCGTGTTGAGCGCGACGTGCGCCACGATCTCGGCGAGCTCCTCGTCCGTGACCCCGGCCTTCCGGGCCAGGGCGAGCTGGTTCTCGTCGACCCGGCCGCGACCGCGCACGACGTCGGCGGCGATCTGCAGGACGGCACGGGCGTGCGGGTCGGCGTCCTCGGCGCGGCGGGTGGCGAGGAGTTCGTCCTCCGTCATCTTCAGCAGCCGGCCACCGCGCAGGGTGTGCGCGGAGACGCAGTACAGGCAGTTGTTCTCCTGGGCCACCAGGAGCGCCAGCTGCTCCCGAAGCCGCTCGCCGAGGACGCCGCCGGTCAGCGAGTCGCGCAGCGCCAGGTAGCCGCGCAGGGCGGCGGGGCCGTGGGCGAGCGAGGCGTAGAGGTTGGGGATCCTGCCGAGCTGCTTGCGGGTCGCCTCCAGCAGTTCGCCCTGGTCGGGCGCAGCGGTGTCCGGGGTGAGCTGCGGTATCCGTGGCACGGTGTCCTCCGTGGTGTCGCCGGCGCCGCCGGGACGGGGCCGGTCGTCGGTGTCGTCGGTGTCGTTGGTGTTGTCAGCGTTCTTGGCATCGCCAAGACGGTACCGGTCGTTCTCGTTTTCAGGACGGTACCGATCGGTTCTGTTTGACGTCAAGGTGATTCCGCAAAGTCGGAACCGATCGGTACCATCAATCCATGGCAACCCAGGCACGAGCCCGGCTCCTCAGCACGGCCGAGGACCTCTTCTACGCGGAGGGCGTCCGCGCCGTCGGCGTCGACCGCATCCTCACCGAGTCCGGCGTCGGCCGGGCCTCCTTCTACCGGCACTTCGCCGGCAAGGACGACCTGGTGGTCGCCGTCCTCCAGGGCCGCGACGAACGCTGGCGCCAGTGGCTGCGCG
>NZ_JBEYVJ010000407.1:0-5775 GCF_040643935.1 Kitasatospora sp. NPDC047058
CTTCGGCTCCGGAGCCGCCGGGGCGGCCGCAGGCTGCGCGACGGCCGCGCCGGGCGCGGCCGGGACCGCGCCGGGCGGCGGCAGCCAGGTGATCTCCCCGGCGTGGACGGTCACGGCGCGCTGGACCGCGTCCTCGAAGTCGATCACCAGCTTCCCGTCCTTGCCGGGCGTCAGCAAGGTGATCGGGTGAGGCCGCCTCCCAGGTCCTCGGCGTGTCTGCCGCCGATGATCCCAAGATCCCCGCGGTCCGTCCGGACATCTGGTTTCCCCTGGTCCGGGCAGCCTGGACCGACATCAACGGCTTCGGTCCCGACATCCTGCGAACCTAACGGCTCTGGCAGGGCCTCCAGCCCGGTGCCTGCCCGTGGCCGGGCCTCAGGTTCGCGGATCCGTGGCGGGAGCTGCGGCGGCTGCACGAGGAGCTCTGCCCGCCTGGGAGCGCTCAGTGTGGCCTGCTTCCGGCTCGGGGCGCCTGTATCGGGGTTCCCGGGCCGGGCGTGTGCGGGGGCGGAGCCGGGACCTGGCCGAGTTCGTCGGAGGTGGCCTGGAGGTCGCCGGTCAGGGACCGGAGGCCGCGTGCTTGATCAGGGTGCTGGCACCTGGGGCACAGCTCGTGGCGGCCCTCGGGTGTGATCACGGTGCCCCAGCTGCGGCATTCGTCGCAGCCGCGGGCCCTGTCGATGTTTGCGCGGACGGTAGGAGCGTGGGGGTGGGCTCCATGTGTCATGGGTGATTTTCCTCTGTAGAGCACGATCACTTACGCCCAGTTTGCCATGATCCGTATAGATATGCGGCATGGGTTGCTGCCGCTCGTCCGCTCGTGATCGGTCCGGGCGGCAGGGCACAGGTCCACAGCAGGCGCGAGGTGTGCCCGGACACGGTGATCCAGGGGGCCGGAGATCGGGAAGCCGGCGCGATGGCGGAGGTCGACCGCGGCGCCCCGTCCGCCCGGGCCGCCCGATCCGCTACCGCCGGTCGCCGCCTCCGTCGGTCGTGCCGGACCGGGTGCCCGGGAAGGAGGACTGCCGAGGTCGGCGCGGGCCGAGTAGGATGTGGCCCCACCGCCGGGGGACGGGGTGCGACTACAGGGGGCGGCGTGACGGAGTCCGCGGGTTTCGGGTGCGAGGCGTGCTGTGCCGAGGACGCCGCGGTGGCGCGGGCGCACCATCGGAGTCACACCGGGGTCCGGGTCGAGAAGGTGATCCGGGACGACTCGCACTTCATCGTCTCCGTCCAGCGCTGCGGCCTCTGTTCGCAGGCCTTCGTGAGCGTCTTCACCGAGTACGTCGACTGGGTCGCCTCGCGGGACGCGCAGTACCGGACGGTGCTGCCGATCACGGACGCCGAGGCGGACGACCTGATGGCCGGGCGGCTGAGTCCGCACCGGGCCGGCGCCCTCGGGTACGGCCGGCGCCATCTGCAGAGCGACTGGCCGAGCGAGGCCGACGAGCCGTCGGTGTACTGGGACAGCGGCGTGTTCGAGGTGCGCGAGGGGCACTGACCCCGCCGGGCTCCGTGTGCCGGACGCCCTGCCCCCGCCGCCACACGGCCCCGGCGCCGGCCGGCAGCCGACACATCGGTCTCGAGCCGGAGCGCGGGTTCTCGTTCTTGCCGAGACACCTGTTCCGGTGCGCTGAACAACGCATTCAGCCGAGCGTGCCCTCGGTCCTGCCTCTGCCGGCCGTGGGGCACCGGGGAGGCGGCGGCCGCTGTTGGTCTTCCTCGGCCTGTGCCCGGGCTGGCCTAGCCGTGCCGCCGGGTATCGCCTGTGTCCCGGTTCGCCGCCGGATGGGTGGGTAACCCGGAGTTATGGGCACTGGCACCGGTGTGACAGACGGTGATGGCGGGCTCACCCTGGATACGGGCGGCCGTCCGACGGTCGGCGTCGAGGAGGAGTACCTGCTGCTGGACCCGGAGAGCGGTCTGCCGCTGCCGCAGGTCGACGCGGTGCGGGAGGCGGCCGGGCTGCACCCCGCCGTGCACCACAGCGAGCTGCAGAACGAGCTGCTCCAGGCGCAGGTGGAGGTGGCCACCCCGGTCTGCCGGGACCTCGCCGAGGTCGGCGGCCATCTGCTGCGGCTGCGGCACGCGCTGGCGGCCGCCGCGGAGACTTCCGGCTGCCGGCTCGCCGCGTGCGGCACCGCCCCGTACGCGCCCTCCACACCTCCGGCGATCGTCGACGCCCCGCGGTACCGCTCGATCAGGCGGAACATGTCGCGGCTGGCGGACGAGGCGCTCATCAACGGCATGCACGTGCACGTGGCCGTGCCCGGCCCGCAGGCGGGCGTCGAGGTGCTGAACCGCCTGCGGCCCTGGCTGCCGGTGCTGACCGCGCTGTCGGCGAACTCGCCGCTGTGGTACGGCTCCGACACCGGCTACGCGAGTTGGCGCACGGTGGTCTTCAGCCGCTGGCCGATCAGCGGGATCCCGCCGTACTTCGCGGACGCGCAGGACTACGAGCGCCGCATCGACCACCTGCTGGAGGCCCGGCTGATCCGCGACCGCGGACAGCTGTACTGGCAGGCCCGGCTTTCGGCGAAGTTCCCGACCGTCGAGCTGCGCGCGATGGACGTCCAGCTGCGCGTCGACGAGGCGGTGATGCTGGCCGGGCTGGTGCGCGCGCTGGTCGTCACGGCGATGCGGGAGGCGGCCGCCGGGCGTCCCGCGCCGCAGCGGACGCCGGAGAGCCTGGAAGGCGCGGGGTGGCACGCCGCCCGGTACGGCATGGACGCCACCCTGCACGATCCGGCGACGGGGCTGTCCCGGCCGGCCGGCGAGCTCGTCGCCTCCATGCTGGCCGCGCTCGCTCCGGTGATGGACGACCTGGGGGACACCCGCGCGGTGGTCCCGCTGGTCGAGCGCCTGCTGGACGTGGGCAACGGCGCCGACCGCCAGCGTCGGCACCTGGCGGAACACGGGCGCTCCGGACTGATCGCGATGATCGCGGCGGAGAGCGCGGCGGCCTGAGCGTGACGGCCTGAGCGTCACGGCCTGAGCGGGGTGGCCGGAGACAGAGGGCGCTCGTGCAGGCGCCGCGCGGAGCGAACCCGGCACCCCACAAGGGCAGGCTCCAGGAGCACAGATACCGGTCGGCGTCGAACCGGCCGGGCGTGGGGGTGGCGAGGAAGTCCTCGACCGTCGCCGTGAACGCCTGCGGGTCGTCCAGCCAGGGGTAGTGGCCGGCACCGGGCTGGACGGCGAGCGTCACCGCGGGGAAGAGTGACGCGGCGGCCCGCTTCCGGAGGGGTGGGACAAGTCGGGGTGCAAGTGCGCTGCAACTGTGCTGCAACTGCGCTCCGAAGACTGGGGGTCATGACTTCGAGCAACACGTCCCACGCACCCGTCCACCCCTACACCCGCGAGATGGCGATGATCCACCAGGTGTTCCGCCGCGAGTCGCGCCTGCTGGCCGAACTCGTCCAGGACGCGCGGCCCGGCGACACCGCCCGTTCCCAGGTCCTCGCCGAGCACTGGCGGCTGTACGCCGTCGGCCTGCACGCCCACCACACGGGCGAGGACGAGGTGCTCTGGCCCGTACTGCTGCCCCACCTGGACCTCGACGCCGAGCAGGTCCTGGCGATGGAGGCGCAGCACCGCGAGCTGGACGCGGGGATCGCCGCGGTCCAGGCGGTCATGGACCGGTGGCAGGTGCAGGCCCTGCGCGAGGACCGGGACGAGCTCGTCGAGGCGCTGCGCCGGCACCACCGGCAGCTGTGCGCGCACCTCGACGAGGAGGAGCGGGAGGTGATGCCGCTGGTCGCGCTCCACGTGAACGAGCGGCAGTGGCACGCGGTGGGTGAGCGGGGTCTGGCCGAGACGCCCCGGAACCGGCTGATGATCGCGCTGGGCGCGATCCTGGAGGACACGTCGCCCGAGGAGCGCCGGGAGTTCCTCGGCCGGCTGCCCCTTCCGGCCCGGGTGCTGTGGAGGCTGCTGGGGCAGCGGCAGTACCGCCGTGAGACCGACCGGATCCGCGGCCGGCGCACCGGCGCCTGACGTTCCGTCGCCCGGCGACCGCCCCTCCCCGAAGCCCTCCCGCGGGTGTCCGTCACCGGGTGCCCGCCCCGCACCGTACCGATCGAGGAACTCCCACCGATGCGTATCGGATTCTCCGTACCCCAGTTCGGCCCGTTCGCCGATCCCGGCCGCAGTGCCGCGATGTGCGCGGCGCTGGAGGCGCTGGGCTGCCACAGTCTCTGGGTGGCCGACCGGCTCCTGGCGCCGCTCGCTCCTCCCGACGGCTACCCTGGCGGGAAGCCGATGCCCGTCCGGTACGCCACCCACCTCGACCCGCTGCTCGCCCTGGCCGTGGCGGCCACGGCCACGGAACGGGTGCGACTGGGCAGCAGCACGCTCAACGCACTGTGGCAGCCGCCCCTCGTGCTCGCCCGGGCGCTGACGACCCTCGACCTGATCAGCCGCGGGCGGCTGGACGTGGGGATCGGGCTGGGCTGGATGCGTGAGGAGTACCAGGCCGCCGGGGTGCCCTGGCAGGGCCGCGGCGCACGCCTGGAGGAGACCCTCGACGTCCTGGACGCCGTGTGGCGGTCCGAGCCGGTGGTCCACACCGGCCGGCTGTGGACGATCCCCGAATCGACCGTCCTGCCCAAGCCCGTGCAGGGGCCGAGGCCGCCGATCCTGCTGGGCGGCTTCACCCCGCCCGCGCTGGAGCGGGTCGGCCGGCGCGCGGACGGCTGGCTCGCGGCCTCGATGCCGCTGCCGTACTTCGAGGGTCTCTGGGCGGTCGCGGTGGAGGCCGCCGAGCGGGCGGGGCGGGACCCGGCGGGGCTGCGCCGGGTGTTCCGGGTGAACCCCGAGGTCACGGCGGCGGAGGCGGATCCCTCGGAGGTCCACCAGCGCGGGACGGTGCGCCAGATCTGCGACCACCTGAGGGTGATGTGCGGGACGGGGAACGACGAGGTGCTGGTGGACCTCCAGTTGACGACGGATTCGCCCGGGGAGTTCCTCGACCTGGCGGCGACGTTCATGGCGGAACTGGCCGAGCCCGTCCCGGGCTGACCGGGCCCGTCCCGCACCGGCCGGGCTTGCCCATGGCTGGCCGGGCCCTCCTCGGCCTCCCGGGCCGAGCACCGGCCGGCGCCGGGAGGGCACCGCTACGCGGGCGCCGGCGGCAGCCCGTCCAGGGCCGTCCGCGCGGCGTCCGCCCAGTGGGGGGAGTCCCAGGCGGCCGCCACCTGCGCGGCTTCGAGGTAGTGCTGCCGGGCCTGTTCGGGGCGGTCCAGGAACCGGGCGAGGTCGCCCAGGTGGTGCGCGACGGGCCGGAAGACGATGCTGAGGCTGCTCGCGCCGCCCGCCAGCCCGCGTAGGGGCAGCAGGTCCCGGTACACCTCGTCGGCCGCCGCCCGGTCGTCCAGGGCGATGGCGGCGCTGCCGCGCAGCCCGGCCAGGATGGAGTAGGCGAAGTCGCGCCGGAGCGGCACCCGGCGGCCGAAGACGTCGCGGGCGTCCTCGGGACGGCCCGCGGCCAGCAGCGCGAGAGCGGTCATGGCTTCGTTGAGCGGCTGGTACTGCTCCCACACCGCGAGGACCATGGGCAGTACCTCGTCCAGCCGGCCCTGCTGCAACCGGATGCACCCGATGGCCAGGGCCGCCAGAGAGCTGAGGTCCACCGCCCCCTGCGCGCGCAGCTCCGCCACCGCCGACCCGAGCGCCTGCTCCGCGTCGTCGAAACGGCCCTGGGCCATGGCGACCATGGCGCCGCGCAGCCTGGCCACCGAGATCGGAACAGCGTCGAGTAGGGAAAGATGGTAACAG
>NZ_JBEYVJ010000408.1:0-5759 GCF_040643935.1 Kitasatospora sp. NPDC047058
GGGGCGGGCCGGGCCCGCCCCGCCCTGGAGCGGGCGGAACGCCTCGACCGGGTGCCGCTGTCCTTCGCCCAGCGGCGGCTCTGGTTCCTGCAGCAGCTGGAGGGCACCGGCCCGGTCTACAACATGCCGCTGGCGTGGCGGCTCTCCGGGCCGCTGGACCCGGCGGCCCTGGAGGCGGCGCTCGGCGACGTCGTCGACCGGCACGAGACCCTGCGCACGGTCTTCCCGGCCGTGGACGGCGTGCCGCACCAGGAGGTGCTGGCGGTGGGCGCGGTGCGCCCGAAGCCCGCGGTCACCCCGGCCGACGAGACCGCCCTGCCGGGGCTGCTGACCGGAGCCGCGGCGCGCGGCTTCGACCTCGCGGCCGAACCACCGCTGCACGCCGAGGTGTTCGAGCTCTCCGCCGACGAGCACGTACTGCTCCTGGTGGTGCACCACATCGCCGGCGACGGCTGGTCGCTGGGCCCGCTGGCCGCCGACCTCGCCACCGCCTACGCGGCCCGCCGCCGGGGCGAGGAGCCGCGGTGGTCTCCGCTGCCGGTCCAGTACGCCGACTACACCCTCTGGCACGACCGGCTGCTCGGGGACCGCACCGACCCCGACAGCCCGTTCGCCCGGCAGACGGCCTACTGGGCGGAGCGGCTGGCCGGCCTGCCCGAGCAGATCCGGCTGCCCGCCGACCGGCCCCGCCCGCCGGCCGCCACCTACCACGGCGGACACCTGGCGGTCGACCTGGACGCCGAGCTGCACGCCGCACTGGTACGCCTGGCCCGGGAGCACGGCGCCAGCGTCTACATGGTGCTCCAGGCCGCGCTGGCGGCACTGCTGGACAAGCTCGGCGCAGGAACGGACATCCCGGTCGGCAGCCTGATCGCCGGGCGGACCGACCAGGCGCTGGACGAGCTCGTCGGCTTCTTCGTCAACACCCTGGTGCTGCGCACCGACACCTCGGGCGACCCGACCTTCGCCGAGCTGCTGGTCCGGGTCCGCGAAGGCGCCCTGGCCGCGTACGCGCACCAGGACCTGCCGTTCGAGCAGGTCGTCGAGGCTCTCAACCCGTCCCGGTCGCTCGCCCGCCAGCCGCTGTTCCAGGTGCTGCTCGCCCTGCAGAACGTGCCCCGCACCGAGTTCGCGCTGAGCGGGCTGCAGTCCGAGATCGTCCTGGTCCGGACGCCCACGGCGATGTTCGACCTCGGCTTCCACCTGCTGGAGCGCGGCGGCACCGGCGGCCCGGCCGAGGGCATCATCGGGCGGGTCGAGTACAGCACCGACCTGTTCGACCACGCCACCGTGGAGGCGCTGGTCGCCCGCTGGCTGCGCCTGCTGGCCGCGGTGGTCGCCGAACCGGAGCGGCCGCTGAGCCGGATCGACGTCCTCACCGCCGAGGAGCGGCACGAGCTGCTGGTCGCCCGCAACGACACCGCCCGTCCGGTGACCGCCGCCACGCTGCCGGCGCTGTTCGAGGCGCAGGTCCGGGCGACCCCGGACGCGCCGGCGGTGGTGTTCGAGGCCGGCGAGCCGGTGTCCTGCGTGCTGCCGTACCGGGAGCTGAACCGCCGGGCCAACCGCCTGGCGCACGCGCTGATCGCGCGCGGGGTGGGGCCGGAGCAGGTGGTCGCCCTGCGGCTGCCGCGCTCCGCCGAGCTGGTGGTCGCCGTCCTCGCGGTGCTCAAGACCGGTGCGGCGTACCTGCCGGTCGACCCGGACTACCCGGCCGCCCGGATCGCCTTCATGCTGGAGGACGCGAAGCCGTCCGCGGTGCTCGACGACCTCGGGGCCGTCACCCCGGACGGGGACCTGCCGGAGACCGACCCGGTCGTGCCCGTGGACCAGCGGCACCCGGCCTACGTCATCTACACCTCCGGCTCCACCGGCCGGCCCAAGGCCGTGGTCATGCCCGCCGCCGGGCTGCTGAACCTGCTGGAGTGGCACCACCGGGCCGTCGGCGGCGAACCCGGTACGCGCACCGCGCAGTTCACCGCGATCAGCTTCGACGTCTCGGTGCAGGAGACGCTCTCCGCGCTGCTGTACGGCAAGACCCTGGTGGTGCCGACCGAGGAGCAGCGCCGCAGCGCCGAGCTGTTCGCGCACTGGCTGGACCGGCACGAGGTCGGCGAGCTGTTCGCGCCCAACCTGGTGGTCGAGGCGCTGGCCGAGGCCGCCGAGGAGGCCGGGCTGGACCTGCCGCACCTGCGGCTGGTCGCCCAGGCCGGCGAGGCGATGCGCCTCGGCGGTGCCGTGCGCCGCTTCCAGGCCCGCCGCCCGGGCCGGGTGCTGCACAACCACTACGGGCCCGCCGAGACCCATGTGATCACCGCCTACCCGCTGCCGGCCGACCCCGCCGACTGCCCGCTGCCGGTGCCGATCGGCCGTCCGATCGCCAACTGCCGGGCGTACGTCCTGGATTCGGCCCTGCAGCCGGTTGCCCCCGGCGTGCTCGGCGAGCTGTACCTCGCCGGGGCGGGCCTGGCCCGCGGCTACCTGAACCGGCCCGGGCTCACCGCCGGGCGCTTCGTCGCCGACCCGTACGGGCCGGCCGGCTCGCTGATGTACCGCACCGGCGACCTGGTCCGCTGGCGTGCCGACGGAGAGCTGGAGTTCGCCGGCCGGGTGGACCACCAGGTGAAGGTCCGCGGCTTCCGGGTCGAGCCGGGCGAGATCGAGGCCGAGCTGACCGCGCACCCGGGCGTCGCCCAGGTGGCGGTGCTCGCCCGCGAGGAGCGGATCGTCGCGTACGTCGTCCCCTTGGCCGGGGCCGGGGCGACCGCGGCGGCACTGGCGGCCCACCTGCGCGCCCGGGTACCGGACTACCTCGTGCCGTCCGCGTTCGTGCTGCTCGACGCGCTGCCGCTGACGCCGAACGGCAAGCTGGACCGGGCGGCGTTGCCCGCGCCGGAGCCGGGCCCGACCGCCGGCGGCCGGGCGCCGCGCACGCCGCAGGAGCAGATCCTCTGCGAGCTGTTCGCCGAGGTGCTGGGCCTCGCCCGGGCCGGGGTCGACGACGACTTCTTCGGCCTGGGCGGGCACTCGCTGCTCGCCACCCGGCTGGTGTCGCGCGTCCGGGCGACCCTCGGGGTCGAGCTGGAGCTGCGCAGCCTCTTCCGGACCCCGACGCCCGCCGGGCTGGCGGCCGGGCTGGACGACGCGGGCACCGCGCGCCGGGCCCTGCTGCCCCGGGCCCGCCGTGAGCCGATGCCGCTGTCCTACGGGCAGCGCCGGCTCTGGTTCCTCCAGCAGTTCGGGGCGCCGAGCGCCACGTACCACATGCCGCTGGCCCTGCGCCTGACGGGAGAGCTCGACCGGGCCGCCCTGGAGGCGGCGCTGGCCGACGTGGTGGCCCGGCACGAGACCCTGCGCACGGTCTTCCCGCACACCGGCGGGATCCCGCACCAGCGGGTGCTGGACGCCGCCGAGGCCACCGTCCCGCTGACCGTACGGGCGGCCGGTGCGGCGGAGGTGCCGGCCCTGCTGCGCGAGGCTGCGGCCCGCGGCTTCGACCTCACCTCGGAAGTGCCGCTGCGAGCCGAGCTGTTCGCGGTGGCGCCGGACGAGCACGTGCTGCTGCTGGTCGTGCACCACATCGCCGGTGACGGCTGGTCCCTGGGCCCGCTGGCCCGCGACCTCGTCACCGCCTACGCGACCCGGCGGGGCGGCGGTGCGCCCGCCTGGCCGCAGCTGCCGGTGACGTACGGTGACTACACCCTGTGGCAACACGAGATCCTCGGCGAGGAGCAGGACGCCGACAGCGTGCTGGCCCGCCAGGTCGCCTACTGGGCGGAGGCGCTGGCCGGGCTGCCCGACCAGCTGCAGCTGCCCGTCGACCGGCCGCGTCCGGCCACCATGTCGTACGGCGGCGACCTGCTGGACGTCCGGATCGACGCCGAACTGCACGCGGCGCTGGTGGAGTTGGCGCGGCGTTCGGGCGCCACCCTGTTCATGGTGCTGCAGGCGGCGCTGGCGGCGCTGTACACGCGGTTGGGTGCGGGGACGGACATCGCGATCGGGAGCCCTATCGCGGGGCGTACCGACGAGGCGTTGGACGAGCTGGTGGGGTTCTTCGTGAACACGCTGGTGCTGCGCACGGACACGAGCGGGGACCCGGGCTTCGCCGAACTGCTCGGGCGGGTGCGGGAGACGGCGCTGTCGGCGTTCGCGCACCAGGACGTGCCGTTCGAGCACCTGGTGGAGGTGCTGAATCCCTCCCGGTCGCTGTCGCACCACCCGCTGTTCCAGACCGGGCTGGTCGTGCAGAACGCGCCCGGCGGCGACTTCGACCTCCCCGGCCTCCGGGTCTCCGGGGTGACCGTGCCCACCGGGACGTCACGGCTCGACCTGACCTTCGGCTTCGCGGAGGAGCACGGGCCCGACGGCGCGCCGGCCGGGCTCAGCGGTGCGGTGGAGTACAGCACCGACCTGTTCGACCGGGCGACCGTGGAGGACCTGGTCGCCCGGTGGACCAGGCTGCTGGCCGCGGTCGCCGCCGCCCCGGACCTGCCGATCGGCGGGATCGACCTGCTGTCCGCCGAGGAGCGGCGCGCGCTGCTGCCCGCCGCGGACGACGGTGAGACGGCCGCGGCCAGCCTGCCGGAGCTGTTCGCGGCGCAGGTGGCGGCGACGCCGGAGACGGTCGCGCTCGTCTGCGACGGCGCTGAACTGACCTACCGTCAACTCGACGTCCGGGCGAACCGGTTCGCGCACTCGCTGATCGCCCGGGGGGTGCGTCCGGAGCAGGTCGTGGCGGTGGCGCTGCCGCGGTCGGTGGAGTCGGTGGTGGCCGTCCTGGGCGTGCTGAAGGCCGGGGCGGCGTACCTGCCGGTGGATCCGGCGTACCCCGCCGCCCGGATCGCGTTGATGCTCGACGACGCCTGCCCGGTGGTGGTGGTCGACGATCCCGCGATGGTGGACGGAGGAGACTGGCCGGAGGCCGATCCGGGGGTCGTGGTCGACGCCCGCCACCCGGCCTACGTGATCTACACCTCGGGTTCGACGGGCCGGCCCAAGGGCGTCGTGGTGAGCCACGCCGGCGTTCCGGGCCTGGTGGCGGCCCAGGTCGAGCGGCTCGGCGTGGCGCCGGGCAGCCGGGTGCTGCAGTTCGCCTCGCCCAGTTTCGACGCCTCCTTCTGGGACCTGTGCAGCGCCCTGCTCACCGGTGCCGCCCTCGTCCTGGCCCCGGCCGAGGCCCCGCTGGAGGCCCTGGCGGACCGCCGGCTCGGCGTCACCCATGTGACGCTGCCGCCCTCGGCCCTGGCCGCGCTGGACGGCGCCGGCCTCACGGCCAGCACCCTGGTGGTGGCGGGCGAGGCCTGCGCACCCGAGCTGGTGGCCCGGTGGGCGCCCGGACGCCGGATGATCAACGCGTACGGTCCGACCGAGACGACGGTGTGCGCGACGATGAGCGACCCGCTGTCGCCCGGCTCGGGCGTGCCGCCGATCGGCCGGCCGGTCGCGGGCTTCCGGACGTACGTGCTCGACGAGCGGCTCCGGCCGGTGCTGCCGGGCGTGGCGGGGGAGCTGTACGTCGCCGGCCCCGGTCTGGCGCGCGGGTACCTCGACCGGCCCGGGCTCACCGCCGGCCGGTTCGTGGCCTGCCCGTTCGGCCCGGCGGGCGCCAGGATGTACCGCACCGGCGACCTGGTGCGGGTCCGCACCGGCGGCGGGCTGGAGTACGTCGGCCGCGCCGACGACCAGGTGAAGGTGCGCGGCTTCCGGGTCGAACTCGGCGAGGTCGAGGCCGCGCTGGCCGAGCACCCCGCCGTCGC
>NZ_JBEYVJ010000409.1:0-5749 GCF_040643935.1 Kitasatospora sp. NPDC047058
TCCCACCCCCCCGCACTTCCGATCTGCGCCGGGTGTGGGGGGGGCGGCGCACGGAGCGGCCCGGTGACGGGTCCGTCCGTGCGCGGGCCATCCGGGCTCGTTCTGCCAAGGCCCGTCATGCCAGGGCGCTTGCCCGGGCACGTCTCGGGGTTGCCCGGGCTCAGGCCATCCAGAAGAACACGGCCGTCATCCGCCGCTCCTCCAGCGTGATGCCGGAGTACGCGGTGGCGCTGTGGATCAGGTTGGCGTGGTACAGCAGCAGCCGGTTGTAGCGGTTGGGGACGCGGACGTCCTCGGTGAACGCGTCGCCGGGAACGCGGCGGGTGCCGAGCGCCTCGACCAGGTTGTGGTGGGGTGCGTTCACCAGGTTGCCGCCGAGGCGGCCGCCGGGGAACTGCTGGCGGTAGAAGCTGGTGCCGGCGTCCTTCGGGGCGCCGGGGGAGAGGTAGAGCACGGCGGCGTAGCGGCACAGCGCCCGCGAGTCGGTGTGCGGCCGGGACTCCGACTCCCCGGCGCCGACGAGCTGCACACAGTTGTGGTTGAGCGTGCCGCCGCCGGGCGTGCTCTGCACCCAGAGCTTGGACGCGCCGGTCGACTTGCGGACCAGGGCTTCCACCCGGGCCAGCTCGTCCGGTTCCAGGCCGGGCATGGTGCGCAGGCCGGGCCAGGCCTCGGGCCGGTACGGGTAGCCCTCGGTCCAGTCGCCGCGGGCGAGCACGCGCTCGCGGACGGCGTCGGGGTCGGGCAGGACGTCGTCCAGGACCCAGTAGTCCCGGCCGGGGGTCGGTTTGCGGTAGGGCAGGACCGGCAGGGCGGTCCGCCCGGGGGGTTGTGCGGGCATGCGCCGACCATAGGGGCGGAGGTCACCAACGTTCTGCCGTGAGCAGGTCAACCTTTCGCCAAGTGCCTTCGGTGGCGATCTGCCTGGTCAGGCCCGTGACGGCCCGTGTTGACGAGGCCTCACGGTGCAGACCGGACCGCGTACCCGCCGAGGGCGCTCTCCAGCTGATCGAAGGCGCGGGCCGCGGACGCGCGGACGGCGTCGGCTATCGGTCCGTGCTCCTCGCCCGCCAGGACGCGGCGGAACACCTCGGCGAACAGCGTCCGGTGGATCGAGGCGAGCAGGGCGGCCGCGAGGCGGGCGGTGAGGTCGGCCGGCGGCGAGTCGGTGGCCTCGGCGAGTGCGGTGCCGAGCGCGTCCTCGCTCTGTTCGTGGATCTCGCGCAGACGGGCGGCCAGCGCGGGGCTCTCGGTGACGGTGCGGGCGAAGTCCGCCCCGGCGAAACCGAGCGAGGGGTCCTGCCGGTCGACCGCCGCCAGGCACTCCCGGCGCAGCGCGGCCAGGGCGGACTCGCCGGGTGCGCGCCCGGCGACCGTTCGCGCGAGGCCGGCGACGAGCTCCTCGTGCCGGTCGAGGAAGAGGTCCTCCTTGCGCGGGAAGTGGTTGGTGACGGTCATCTTGGCCACCCCGGCGGCCGCCGCGACCTCGGCGAGAGTGGTCCGGTCGAAGCCCTGCTCGATGAAGAGCCGGGTCGCGGCGTGCGAGATCGCCAGGCGGGTGCGCTGCTTGTTGCGCTCGCGCAGGTTCGGGATGCCGTCCGTCATGGGGCGATCCTAGCGCAGCTTCGCTAGGTCGAGCACAGGAATTAGGCTTGACCCAATGAATATGTCGGACCTAAGTTCTTCCTCGGCGGCCCGAGCGGCCGCCGGACGGATGCGCCCGCACGCTTCGGGGCGCGTCCGGGCGACTCACGAACCCAGGGGAGGGACTCATGGCCGGATCGGCCACCACGTCACACGCCGGAAGCACCGGAAGCACCGGAAGCACCGGAAGTGCCGGACGCACCGGGCGGGCGGGTCGGCGGGCCGGGCGCGAGCCGATCCCGCCCGGGCTGTTCAGGATGGGTGCCGTCCTCGCGCTGGGCCCGGTGCTGGCCCAGCTCGACGCCACGATCGTCAGCGTCGGCATCGACCCCGTCGCCCGTGAGCTGCACAGCCCGGTGGCCGCCGTCCAGTGGGTGTCCATCGGCTACCTGCTGGCCATATCGCTCGCCATGCCGCTCTCCGGCTGGGCGGCCGGCCGGTTCGGCGCACGCCGGATGTGGCTGGTCTCTGTGGCGTTGTTCGTCGCCGGTTCCGCCCTCTGCGGGCTGGCCTGGTCGACCGGCAGCCTGATCGCCTTCCGCGTGCTGCAGGGGATCGGCGGCGGCATGATGCAGCCCCTCGGGCAGACGATCATGGTGCAGGCGGCCGGTCCCTCCCGGATCGGCCGGGTGATGGGCACGCTGATGCTGCCCATCAGCCTGGCCCCGGTCCTGGGGCCGGTCCTCGGCGGCCTCGTCCTGGAGCACCTGGACTGGCGCTGGATGTTCCTGTTGAACGTCCCGGTCGGGCTGGTCACGCTGCTGCTCGCCGTCCGGGCCGTTCCGGCCGACGGGGAGCGTCCGCACCCGCGCCCCCGGCTGGACGCCCTCGGGCTCGCGCTGCTCTCACCGGGCCTGACGGCCCTCGTCTACGGGCTCGCCACGATCGGCGGCGACGCGGGCACCGGCAGCGTGGCGGCCGTCGTGCTCGGCTCCGCACTGCTGCTGGGATACGGCGCGCACGCGTTGCGCACCCCGCGCGGGGGCCGTCCGCCGCTGATCGACCTGCGGCTGTTCGCCGGGCGCGGCTTCTCGGTGGCCACGGCCAACTCCTTCCTCCAGGGAGCCTCGGTCTACAGCTCGATGTTCCTGGTGCCGCTCTACTTCCAGCAGGTCCGGCACACCGGCGCCGTCGAGGCGGGGCTGCTGCTGGCGCCGCAGGCCCTCGGCACGGGGGTCGCGGCGCTGCTGGCCGGCCGGATCGCCGACCGCATAGCCCCGCGGCCGCTGATCCTGGTCGGTATCGCCTGCTCGCTGGTCGGCACGCTCGCCTTCACCCGGCTCGGCTCCGGCTCCGGCCCGGCCGACGGTCTGCTGGCCGCCTCGCTGGCGCTGCGCGGCGCCGGCATGGGCATCATCGGCATCCCCGGGATGGCGGCGGTGTACAGCAGCGTGGAGCGGTCGCAGGTCCCGGCCGCCGCCGGCGCGGTGAACGTCCTGAACCGGCTGGGCGGCGCGCTCGGCACCGCGGTCCTCACGCTCGTCCTCCAGCAGTCGCTGGCCGGCCACCCGGCGCAGCCGGCCGCGGCCTTCGGCGAGACCTTCTGGTGGGTCCTCGGCCTCTCCGCCCTCTCCATCGCACCCGCGCTGCTCTACCCGGCCGACCGCAAGCGCCCCTGACCGCCGCTCAGTACCGATCACTGCCGTGCGCGGCAGGCCGGCCACAGCCACCACGGGGTTCCGCGGCCGCCCCGACCTTCCATGGAGTAGCCATGTTCACCAAGCACCCCGAGCTCCGCCTGCTCAGCGTCCACGCCCACCCCGACGACGAGTCCAGCAAGGGCGCCGCCACGCTCGCCCACTACGCCGCCGACGGCGTCGAGGTCATGGTCGCGACCTGTACCGGAGGCGAGCGCGGCTCCGTGCTCAACCCGGCGCTCGACCGTCCCGAGGTCCGGGCCGACCTCGCCGGGATCCGGAGGGCGGAGATGGCCGCCGCCCGCGAGATCCTCGGGGTCGGCCAGCGCTTCCTCGGCTTCACGGACTCGGGCCTGCCCGGCCCCGGCGAGCCGCTGCCCGAGGGCTGTTTCGCGCTCCAGCCGGTCGGGGCGGCCGCGGCACCCCTGGTCGCCCTGTTCCGCGAGTTCCGCCCGCACGTCGTGGTCACGTACGACGAGACCGGCGGCTACCCGCACCCCGACCACGTGATGACCCACCGGGTCACGGTCGAGGCCTTCGAGGCGGCCGCCGACCCGGACCGCTACCCGGAGGCCGGCGCGCCCTGGCAGCCGGCCAAGCTCTACTACCACCTCGCGCTCTCCCGGGCCTGGTTCCAGACCCTGCACGACGCGATGACGGCGCAGGGCGTCGACTCGGCGATGGGCGGGCTGCTCGCCGACTGGCCGGACACCCCGCCCGCCCTCGCCACCACCACGCGGATCGCCTGCGCCGAGCAGTTCGCCGTACGCGACGCCGCGCTGCTGGCACACGCCACCCAGATCGAGCCCGGCGCGGGATTCATGGCGCACCCGCGGGACATCGAGCGCGAGGTCTGGCCAACGGAGGACTACCACCTCGCCCGCAGCACGGTCCGGACGGAACTCCCCGAGGCCGACCTGTTCGCCGGCCTGCGCGCCGGGGAGGTGGGCGGATGAGGTGGCCCTGCTCCGCCGCCCCGGCCGCCCCGGCCGTCGCGGGCGGTGCGGTCGGGGCGGCCGCTGCGGGCCGGTGGGTGTCAGCACTGTCCGTCGGCGAGGACGAAGTAGCCGGGACCGGTCTGTTTCAGGGTGTGGGTGGTGAAGGTGTTCCACAGGCCCATGCTCTGGCCCGAGCCGAGGGCGTACGTGAGACCGCCGCTCTGCGTCGCCCGGCCCGCCTGCACCTGGTTGTAGTTGTCGTCCGTGAAGCACGGCGGCGCGCTGCCGGTGGTGCTCGCCGTCACCACCGCCGAGTGGACACCCTCGATGCCCGCCGCGTCCACGGCCGCCACGGTGTAGCCGTAGGACGTCCCCGCACTCAGCCCGGTGTCGGTGTACCCGGCGGCCGTCGGGGCAGCCACCCTGGCCCCGTCCCGGTACACCGCGTACGAGGCGGCCCCGGTGACGGCCTGCCAGGTGAGGGCGACCGCGTCCGGCCCGGTGGCGGTCGCGGTCAGCCCGGCGGGCGCGGGCAGCGCCGGGGTGGTCGGGCCGCCGCGGTCCAGGCCCCAGAACCGGGCGGTGTAGTAGCCGGAGCAGATCGTGTCGAGGAAGTAGCTGCCGGTGGCCCCGCACTGGTCGGTGCCCGAGCCCGGGTCGACCGCCAGCCCGTGCCCCATCCCGGCGACCGAGTAGAGCGCCACCGCGGGCCGGCCGTTCGCGTCCTCGTAGACGGACTCCGTGGTGCCGCCCGGCAGGCTCCGGGTGGCGGACGCGTTCTGGCCGACGCCCCAGACGTCCGTCCACTGGTCGCGCAGCTCCGTCGCGTTCACCGGCTTCACGGTGGTGTCGGCGGTGCCCTGCCAGATCGCCACCCGTGGCCACGGCCCGGCGTACCCCGGGTACGCCCGGCGGACCTTGTCGCCCCACTGGGCGGGCGTGAGGCGTTGGTCGGAGTTCTGGCAGCCGGAGGCGGCGCTCTGGGTGGTGGCACAGTGCGCGGGCAGTCCGGAGTCGACCGCGCCGCCGGCGAACACGTCCGGGTAGTCGGCCAGCAGGTCGGCCGCCATCCCGCCGCCCGCCGAGAGACCGGTGACGAACACCCGCTGCCGGTCCGAGCCGTACGACGACTCGGCCTTGGCCACCATCTCGACCACCGACTCGGCCTCGCCCTTGCCCCGGGCGTCCTTGCCGGCGTCGAACCAGCTGAAACAGGAGAGGCTGTTGTTGGCCGGTCCGGTCTGCGGGAACACCACGGCGAAGCCGTACAGGTCGGCGAACTTGGTCCAGCCGGAGTCGCGGTAGTAGTCGGTCGCGGTCTGTACGCAGCCGTGCAGCGCGACCACCAGCGGCGCCCCGGCCGGCAGTCCCGCCGGGACGTAGGCGTACATCGCCAGATTGCCCGGGTTGGAGCCGAAGCCGGTGACCTGCTGGAACGTCTCGCCAGGCCCGGCATCCGCGGCGGCGACCACCGGGACGAGGAAGCGCAGGGTGTCGACGACGTGGATGAAGTCGTCGAAGACCAGGCTG
>NZ_JBEYVJ010000410.1:0-5738 GCF_040643935.1 Kitasatospora sp. NPDC047058
GCGAAGGCGTCGGTGATCAGCGCCCCCGGTGCGGCACCGTGGCGGTCGGGGACCGCCGTCAGGCGGCGCCCAGCACGGCACCGACCGCGCGCCAGTGGAGGGCAACCGCGCGGCAGGCGGCGGGCGGAAGCATCGTCACCGACAGTCGCCCCCGGCAGAGCGCTGCCACGGGGGCCGGAGATCGGAGGGACATGCGCTGGGAGCAGGTGTACCTGGCCGGCACGGGAGTCTGGCTGGCCGACCGCGCGGACGCCGCGGCAGCGGTCGCGGCCGGTGCGTACGACGCCCGGGAACACGCCGTCAACCGGATCGACTCGGTCAGTGCGGCCACGGCCGGCGGACCGGACGACCTCGCCGCGCCGGAGATGGCGGTCCGCGCGGCCCGCACCGCACTGCGCCGGGCGGGCCGCACGGCGGAGCGTGTCGGCACCGTGTTCCACAGCTACCTGTGGTTCCAGGGTGCCGAGTTGTGGCCCGCCGCCGCGTACGTGGCGCAGCACACGGTCGGCCCGGCGGTGCCCGCCTTCGACCTGCTGCAGCAGTGCAACGCCGGGCTGTCCGGGATGGAGCTGGCGGCCCGGCTGCTCCGGACGGGCGGGCCCGGCCGGGACGAGGCCGTGCTGCTGACCACCGGCGACCGCTTCGCACCGCCGGCCTTCGACCGCTGGCGGGCCGAGCGGGGCATGGTCTACGGCGACGGCGGCACCGCGCTGGTGCTGAGCTCCTCCCCCGAGAACGCGGTCGGCCGCCTGCTGGCCACCGCGACCCGGGTGGACAACTCGCTGGAGGGCCTGGCCCGGGGCACCGGGTTCCGCCCCGGCCCGGACGCGGCGGACCGGCCGGTGGACCTGGGTGCACGGACCGAGGAGTACTTCCAGGCGCACCGCACCATGCGGGCCGTGACCCTGCGGACGGCCGAGGTCGCGGCCGAGTCGATCCGGGCCGCGCTGGAGGAGGCCGGCACGCCGGTCGAGCGGATCGCCCGGGTGGTGCTCAACGCCACCGGGCAGCAGCGGATGGCCTGGCAGCTGGAGCACCAGCTGGGCGTCGAGGAGAAGCGCTCCACCTGGGAGTTCTGCCGCGAGGTGGGTCACCTGGGCGCCGGGGACCACGTCGCCGGGCTGAACGAGCTGCTGGAGACCGGCGAGGTGGGCGCGGGCGACCGGGTGCTCCTGGTCGGCGGCGGCACCGGCTACAGCTGCACCAGCGCGGTCGTCGAGATCACCGACCCTGCGGGGTGGTGCGCATGAGCACCCTCGGCACGGTCACGCCGGACACCGCGGCCGTGCCGGGCGCGCCGGACACCGACGGCACCCTCGTCGTCGACCTGCTGGACGCGGCCGCCGCCGCCCACCCCGACGCCCCGGCCGTCCGGGACGCCACCGGCGCCTGGAGCTACGCCGGACTGGCCCGCGCCAGCCGGGCGGTGGCCGCCTGGCTGCGCGGCCCGGGCGGCGTCGCGCCCGGTGACCGGGTGGTCCTGCGGCTCGGCAACCGGCGGGAGTTCGCACCGCTGTACTACGGCGTGCTGCGCGCCGGGGCCGTCGCGGTGCCGCTGAACCCGGAGATGAAGCCCTTCGTGCTGCGCGGGGTGCTGGCGGACGCCGCGCCCGCCGTCGTGGTGCTCGACCCGTCCGAGGCGGAGCCGGTCCGCGCGACGGTCGCCGCCTGCGGCGCCCGGCCGGCCACGCCCGCCGAGCTCCTGGCCGGCGAGGACGCGGAGCACGGCACGGCGGCCGGACCGGCACCGGACGCGCGGCCGTCCGCCGACACGGTGGCCCAGCTGATCTACACCTCCGGCAGCACCTCCGCGCCCAAGGGCGTGGTCTGCACCCACCGTCAGGTGGTCTTCGCCGCCCGCGCGATCGCCCGCCGCCTCGCCTACCGGCCGGACGACGTGGTGCTCGCCGCGCTGCCGCTCTCCTTCGACTACGGCCTCTACCAGCTGCTGCTGGCCGCGATCGGGGGCTCCGAGGTGGTGCTGGCCGACGCGGCCGCGCCGGTGCGGGTGCTGACCGCGCTGCGCGGGGCCCGGGCCACCGTGGTGCCGGTGGTGCCGTCGCTGGCCGGGATGCTGTGCCGGCTCGCGGCCCGCGGCACGCCGCCGGACCACGTCCGGCTGTTCACCAACACCGGTGCGGCGCTGCCCGGTTCGGCCATCGAGGCACTGCGGTCCGGCTTCCCGGGCGCGGCCGTGGTGGCGATGTACGGGATCACCGAGTGCAAGCGGGTGACGATCGCGGAGCCGGACGCCGACCGCGAACGCCCCGGCTCGGTGGGCCGGGCCCTGGACGGCACCACGGTCGAGGTCCTCGACGAGCGGGGCCGTGCGCTGCCGCCCGGCGAGGTGGGCGAGATCGTCGTGGGCGGGCCGCACGTGATGGCCGGCTACTGGAACGCGCCCGGGCCGACCGGCCTCCGCTACCGCCCCGACCCGCGCACCGGGCGGATCCGGCTGCACACCGGTGACCACGGCCGGCTGGACGAGGACGGCCACCTCTACTTCACCGGGCGCCTCGACGACCAGTTCAAGCGGCGCGGCGTGCGGATGAGCACCCCGGAGATCGAGGCCGCCGCGCTGGACGTGCCGGGCGTCCGGGCCGCCGCCGCGCTGCCGCCCCGGGACGGGCTCGACCTGCGCCTGGTCGTCACCGGCGAGGAGGGCCTGACCGCGCGCCAGGTCGTCGAGGGCCTGGAGCAGCGGCTGGAGCCGGCGAAGGTGCCCGCCGACTGCCGGGTGCTCGCCCGGATGCCGCTCACCCCCAACGGCAAGATCGACCGGAAGGCGCTGGAGACCGATGCGCACTGACCACTCCCCTGTTCCCGGACCGGCCCCGACCGGACCGGCCCCTGCCGTCGGGCGGGCGCCCGCCGTCGGACCGGTGCCCGCCGAGGACGCGCTCGCCGCCGAGCTGGTGCGCCGCTACGGCAGCCCGCTCTACGTCTACGACCTGGACCGGGTCACCCGGGCCGCCGCCGACCTGCGCGCGGCCCTGCCCGACGGCTCCCGCCTCTACTACTCGCTCAAGGCGAACCCGCACCCCGAGCTGGTCCGCACCCTGCGCCTGGCCGGCTGCAGCCCGGAGATCTGCTCGACCGGCGAGCTGGCCGCCGCACTGGCGGCCGGCTTCGCCGGGGCCGACTGCCTCTACGGCGGCCCCGGCAAGACCGCCGAGGAGCTGCGCGAGGCCCTGGCCGCCGGGGTGCGCACCTTCTCCGTCGAGTCGCCGGCCGACCTGCACCGGGTCGGCGCCGAGGCCCGCGCCTCGGGGGTGACCGCGCGCTGCCTCCTGCGGATCAACGGCACCGGCGCGGACGCGGGCGTCGGCCTGCGGATGACCGGCGGGGCCTCCCAGTTCGGCCACGACATCACGGACGGCCTGCCGGACCTCGCCGCGTTCACGGTGGAGGGCACGGAGCTGTGCGGCCTGCACTTCTTCCCGCTCACCAACGCCGCCGACCCGGCGGGGCTGCTCGCCGAGGCGGTCGCCTCGATCCGCACCGCCGCCGCGCTGGAGGCGCACTGGGGCCTGCCGCTGCGGATGCTCGACCTCGGCGGCGGCTTCGCCTGCCCGTACGCGGCACCGGGCGGGCGGCCGCGCTACGACGGGCTGCGCGAGCCGCTGACGGCCGCGCTGGACGAGCACCTGCCGGGCTGGCAGGGGCGGTTGGAGCTCGCCTTCGAGTCCGGCCGGTACCTGGTCGGCGACAGCGGACGGCTGATCTGCACCGTCACCGAGGTCAAGGAGAGCCGGGGCACCGTGTACGGGGTGCTGGACAGCGGGATCAACCACCTCGGCGGGCTCTCCGGCGTCGGCCGGCTGCCCTCGCTGCGCGCCGAACCGCTGCGCCTCGCCGGATCACCGGACCGCGCCGGTTCGCCGGACGCGACGGACGCGACGGACGGGACGAACGCGACGGACGGGACCCGCCGGGTGGCCCTGGTCGGACCGCTCTGCACCCCCGCCGACGTGATCAGCCGCGCCGCCGAGACCGTCCCGCCGCAGGCCGGCGCCCTGCTCGCCGTGCCCAACGTCGGCGCGTACGGCGCCACCGCGAGCCTGCTCGGCTTCCTGAGCCGCCCGGCCCCGGCCGAGGTCACGGTCCGGGACGGCCGGGTGGTCGGCGCCGACCGCCTCACCCTCCGGCGCGAGCCCCTGCCCGGCCGCCGGCCCACCGATCACCCACCCGCCGATCACCACCCGACCCATCACCACCCGACCGATCACCGCCCCACCGATCACCACCCGACCCATCACCACCCGACCGATCACCGCCCCACCGACACCAGGAGCTGAACGCCATGACCACGAACGCCAGTTGGGACGACCGCTACGAGGCCGTCCTGGCCGACCTGCTGCCCCGGCTCGCCGAGGAGCGCCCGCTGCCCGCCGACCGCGAGCTGCGCACCGCCGGGCTGGACTCGATGGCCACCGTCGAACTGCTGGTGCGGCTCGAAGAGGCCTACCGGGTGGCCATCCCCGACGAGGAGTTGGGCCCGGGCGCCTTCGAGACCGTCGGCAGCCTGTGGGCCGTGGTCGCCGGGCAGCTGGACGCGGCCGCCCCGCGCTGACCGCTCCCGCGGGCCGACCGCCCGCGCCCCCGACCAAGAGAAAGGCTGATACCTGTGCCGGTTTCACCGGACATCGAGATCGCGGCACCGGACCTGGTGCTGACCGGGGCCGAGACCGCCGCGGCCGAACGGGTCGCCGCACTCCTCTGCGGCCCCCCGGAGGCCCTGGTCGACGACCCCGCGTGGGTCGCCGCGGCCCGCGACCGGTGGGAGGACCTCCCCGCCCGGCTGCGCCGCACCCTGCGCGCCTTCCGCCGCGACCCCGGGCCGGGCGGCGCGCTGCTGGTGCGCGGACTGCCGGTCACCGCCCCCTCGCTCGGCCGCACCCCGCTGACCGGGGGTTCGGTGCAGCGCACGGCCACCGTGCCGGCCGCGCTGCTGGTGCTCGCCGCGTGCGGGCTCGGCGACCCGGCCGCCTTCCGCCCCGAGAAGACCGGCGCGCTGGTCCAGGACGTCGTCCCGGTGCGCGGGCAGGAGGAGTTCCAGGGCAACGCGGGCTCGGTGCTGCTCACCTTCCACAACGAGAACGCCTTCCATCCGCACCGCCCGGACTTCGTGATGCTGCTCTGCCTGCGCGCCGACCCGGACGGGCTGGCGGGACTGCGCACCTCCTGCGTGCGCGAGGTGCTGCCGCTGCTGGACGAGCGGACCAGGTCGGCCCTGCGGCGGCCGGAGTTCCGCACCGCGCCGCCGCCCTCCTTCGGCGCCGCCGGCGGCCCCGCCGAGCCGCACCCGGTGCTCGGCGGCGCGCCCGAGGACCCCGACCTGCGGGTGGACATGGCCGCCACCGAGCCCCTGACCGAGCGGGCCGCGGCCGCCCTGGACGAACTCCGGCGGCTCTTCGAGCGCACCGCCCGGACCGTCCGGCTGGAACCCGGTGACCTCGCCGTCGTCGACAACCGGATCGCCGTGCACGGGCGCACCGCGTTCAGCCCGCGCTTCGACGGCACCGACCGGTGGCTCCAGCGCACCTTCGTCCTCGCCGACCTGCGCCGCTCGCGCGCCCACCGGGCGGGCGACGGCTACGTGCTGGCCGACCCGGCCGGGCAGCCCGCCTGAGACCCGGCCCACCGCGACCGGTCCATCCCGCCCCACCCTCCGCAGCCTGGCCGGGGGGGGGGCCCCCGCGCCCCCCCCCCCCGGGGGGGGGGGGGGGGGCCCCGGC
>NZ_JBEYVJ010000411.1:0-5718 GCF_040643935.1 Kitasatospora sp. NPDC047058
CGGCCACTCCGGCCGCCGCACCGGCCAGCCGGGCCCGGCGGCCACGCGGGGCGCCGCCGTCCGGGCCGCTCACCACGATCAGGTCTGCGGTCACGGCTGCCCGTCCACCGGTATCCGTCGCGGCTGTCGGCGCCGCTGTCGCTGCAGCATGGGCTCCATACACCTCTCGCATCGTCGGGATCGTCACATCGCCGGTTCGTCGTCCGCCGGTTCACCGGTGCGTCGTCGCCGGATGGTCGGATCGCCGGGATCGTCATCAGGGGATCGGTCGGCGCGGGAGGGCCGACACCGGACGGCCCGCCTCGAAGGGCGGGCCGTCCGACATCAGGTGAAACGATCTTGCGGGGGCCGGGGTTACGGCCTGGCCGCGCTCAGGTGTCAGTGGCGGCCGTGGGCGATCTCGACGTTCTCCAGGACGCCGACCGCGTCCGGCACCAGGATCGCGGCCGAGTAGTAGGCGCTGACCAGGTAGGAAATGATCGCCTTCTCGCTGATGCCCATGAAGCGGACCGAGAGGCTGGGCTGGTACTCGTCCGGGATCCCGGTCTGGTGCAGGCCGATGACGCCCTGGTTGTCCTCGCCGGTCCGGATCACCAGGATGGAGCTGGTGTTCTCCTTGGTGATCGGGATCTTGCTGCACGGCAGGATCGGCACCCCGCGCCAGGCCGGCACCTGCTGCCCGCCGAGGTCGACATGGTGGGGGTAGAGTCCGCGCGCGTTCAGCTCACGACCGATGGCCGCGATGGCCCGCGGGTGGGCGAGCAGGTAGTCCGGGTCGCGGCGGCGGTTGAGCAGTTCGTCCAGGTCGTCCGGGGTGGGCGGGCCGGAGTGGGTCTGGATCCGCTGGTCGAAGTCGGCGTTGTTGAGCAGGCCGAACTCCGGGTTGTTGATGAGCTCGTACTCCTGGCGCTCGCGCAGCGCCTCGATGGTCAGCCGGAGCTGGTGCTCGGTCTGGTTCATCGGCTGGTTGTAGAGGTCGGCGACCCGGGTGTGGACCTTCAGCACGGTCTGGGCGACGCTCAGCTCGTACTCGCGCGGCTTCAGCTCGTAGTCCACGAAGGCGCCGGGCAGTTCGTACTCGCCCCGGTGGCCGGCCGACATGGCGATCTCGGCCTCACCGCGCTCGTTCTGGCGCTGGAGCGGCAGTTCGAGGAACTCGCGGATGTGCTCCTGGAGGGCGGGGGATCCGTCCCGGATGGCCTGGAAGTCGCGACGGGGCAGCGAGAGCACGGTGCCGGAGGTGGCCGTCTTGGCGGTGAACTCCCAGACGGCGTCGGCGTCGAGCACCGCCTGCTCGCCGAAGCGGTCGCCGTCGCCGAGGACGCCGACCACGGTCTCGTCGCCGTACTTGCCGGTGCCGATCTGGTTGATCTTGCCGTGGGCGATCAGGAAGATCCGGTCGGCGGCGTCGCCGCGCTCGGCCAGGACCTCGCCAGGGCCGAAGTCCCGCTGCTCGCAGCGGTCGGCCAGCGCGGTCAGCACGTCATCGTCGTCGAAGCCGCGCAGCAGGGCGAGTTCGCCCAGCTCGCGCGGGATGACCCGGACCTCCGAACCGGTCTTGATGAACTCGATCCGGCCGTCGCCCACGGTGTAGGTGAGGCGGCGGTTCACGCGGTAGGCGCCACCGGCGGCCTGCACCCAGGGCAGCACCTTGAGCAGCCAGCGGGAGGTGATCTCCTGCATCTGCGGTGCGGACTTGGTCGTGGTCGCGAGATTGCGGGCAGCGGCTGTGGTGAGGCTGGACTGCTGCAGGACCTGCTGTGTCTCCGGGCTGGTGTCCACCGGCATCGGCAGGGTCTCCTTCTCATCTGGTCAGGTCACGCCGATGAGCCCGACACAGAAGCTGTGTCGGATCGTCAGATAGGCGTCATGGTGGGGGTGTTGGCGATGCATCGCTCGGCACTCCGCCCTCTCGGACGGCCCACCGGGAACCCTAGATCACCGACAGCCGACCAGCCGCGAACGAACGCCGAGTGCCCCCCGATAGGGTGAATCTCGCGCATGCGGCGGTTGGAATCCGGCGACCCTCTCTAGACGGAACTTCGAATCTCCTGTGCATGCGAATCGCCCGCCTCTTGGCACGATCCCCTCCATCCGAACGGATCTGCGGAGCGGCCCGCGGCCCGGCGCCCGGACCGCGGGCCTTCGGCACACGCGTTCGACCGTCGAACGGGCGGGACTCAGACCAGGGCCGGCTCCCCCGCGAACCACGGCCGCCGCTCGAACGAGGCGGCCCGCAGCTGGTCGTACCAGGTGGCCTCCTCGTCGAAGCGGGCGAAGAACGGCACGCCCACCCGGTCCGGCTCGCGGGCCTGGAGGAAACGGCAGACGAAGACCCGCTCCCCCGCCACCTCGGCCACCCCGTCCACGCAGACCTTGCCCGGGCCGGCCGACATCACCGGCCCGCGCGCCGTCCGCTCCAGCCCGGACACCTGGCGGACGGCGTCCCGGTAGACCTCCACCGCACGGGCCAGCGGCACCTCGAAGTACGCGCTGGCGCCGGTGTCCCGCTCCACGAACAGGTAGTACGGCGCGATCCCGAGCCGCACCATGTCCCGCCACATCTCCGCCCAGACCGCCGGGTCGTCGTTGACGTGCCTGATCAGCGGCGCCTGGGCCCGGATCACCGCGCCGGTGGAGCGGATCCGGGCCACCGCCGCCCGGACCGCCTCGCCCGCCAGCTCGCGCGGGTGGCTGACGTGCGCCATCACGGCGACCTGCCGCCCGGCGGCCACGGCACGTTCGAACAGCCGGAGCAGGTCGTCGGCGTCGGGGTCGGTGGTGAAGCGGTGCGGCCACCAGGCGAGCGCCTTCGTCCCGATCCGGACGGTGCGCAGGTGCTCCAGGCCCGGCCCGAGCAACGGGTCGAGGTAGCCGGCCAGCCGGTCGGTCGACATGATCAGCGGATCTCCGCCGGTCAGCAGCACGTCGGAGACCTCGCGGTGGGCCCGCAGGTACTCCACCGCGGTGGCCGGGCCGGGCAGGCTCTGCCGCAGGCCGGGCTCGCCGACGAACTGCGCCCAGCGGAAGCAGTAGCCGCAGTAGGCGTGGCAGCTCTGGCCCTGGGCGGGGAAGAGCAGCACGGTCTCCCGGTACTTGTGCTGGAGCCCGGGCACCGGCCGGCCGTCCAGCTCCGGGACGTTCTCCTCCAACTGCCCGCCCGGGTGCGGGTTGAGCGCGCGCCGCGCCGCCGCGACCGCCTCGGCGAGCCGCTCGCGCGGGGCGCCGTCCTCGATCAGCCGGGAGATCCGGTCGAAGATCTCGGGCGGCAGCATGTCCCGGTGCGGGAAGGCCAGCCGGTACATCGGGTCGTCCGGCACCCGGCTCCAGTCGATCAGCTCCTCCAGCACGTGGTTGTTGACCTTGAACGGCAGGACGGCCGCGACCACGGCGATCTCGTGCCGCAGGCCGGCCGGTGCGTCGGCGAGCTGCGGCAGCCCGGCCAGCCGGTGCCCGGGCACCGCCCGCAGCTTCGGCCGCGGACCGGCTTCCGCACGGTCTACTACCGCGCGTTCAACTCCCGTGTGTTCACGGCTCGTTCGCACGACTTTCACCTTCCGCCCCGGCCGCACCCCACGGCCCTCGGGGCAGCCTAACCCCGGTCGGCGACGAACCGGCCGACGGCTTCGGTCCGGAGGAAGCGGAGCGGTCGTACCAGGACCACCCGGGCGTCCGAGCGCCCGGTCCGGTGGCGTGCGCCCGGGTCAGCCGGTGCGCCGGTGGCGGTGGCGCCGGTACCAGACCACGCCGACCACGCCGGAGAGCGTGAACAGGGCGATCGTGAGCACCGGCCATTGGCTCCCCGCCACCCGGATGTCGGCGACCGCGATCACGATCACTGCCGCCACCGGGACGAGCAGCGAGTACACGGCCCGGGCGGCGGCCGCGACGATGCCCGGGTCGGTCCGGGCACGGTGCTCCTCGGACCATTCGGCGGGGTCGCCACCGAAGTTGAAGGCGACGGCCCGGGCCGCGAGCTTGTTGGTGGCCCGGTGGTAGGAGAACCCCATGTACGGCAGCCAGACCAGCGGTACGACCATCCCGATCAGCAGGACCACCCCCACCAGCAGCCACTCGGCAGCCGTGCGCCAGCGCGAGGGCGGCGGGACCTCGTCCTCGCTGGTCAGACCGAGCAGGCGGGCCATCCGCCAGATGAGTGAGAAGAACCCGCGCCGGCGACTGCCGCTCCCGGAGGCCGGCGGGCCGGCCGCGAGCGCGCGCTCGGCCGCGTCGAGGTCCGGGTAGGCGCCCTGGAGCACCAGGATCTCGGCGGTCCGGGCGGGGGCGGTCGGATCCTTTCCGGCCAGGGCGGCGAGTTCGAGCATCAGCTGCCCCTGGGTGAGCAGGGCGGTGCAGAACGCGAACGGGGCCATCCAGAGGAACGGTCCGCCGATGAAGGCGCCCTCGGTCTCGCTCACCCGCCGCGCACGGTCGACGACCCGCCGGACCAGCTCGCTCCGCGGCGCGTCCGGGTACTCCGCCCGCAGCGCGGCGACCCGGCGGGCGGCGCGGGGCCCGCGGTGGCGGACACCGAACACGGCGAGCTCTTCGGGCATCCGGGACGGGTGCGTCCGGAGCGAGCGCATGAGTTCCGACACCGGGGGTTCCGGTGCGTCCGCTTCCTCTGCTGCCACGTCCGCCTCACCACCCCGCCGGCTGGGTCCGCCTCCTTCCTTGCAGACTAATTCGGCCGTCCCGTCCCCGCCCGGACGCGGGTTCCCCCGGGGGCGTCGCCCGGGGGAACCCGCCGGGCCCCCGGAGCGCGGGCGCCGCTCAGGCCACCTCGAAGCCCTGCCGGACCTCGTCGAAACGGCCGGCCGCCAAGTCCTCGTGGGTGATCCAGAAGGAGACGTTCACGCACTCGCCCCAGTCCACGTCGAGCGCCCGGTTCTCCACCTGGAGCAGCGGGCGGTGGCCGGCGGGACGCCCGGAGTCGGTGTCGCACCAGCCGAGCACCCGCACGTCCGGGCCGGGCAGGAGCTCGCGGAAGTCGGAGGCGAGGTCGAGGGCGATCATGAAGTCGTCCGGGAAGAGGTTCTCCAGCTCCCGGTCCTGGTAGGACGGTGCCGAGAGCCGCCACTGCGCCCCGACCGGGACGGCCGGAACCGCGGGCGTGGAAAGCTCGGTCTCCGGGGCGGGCCGGAGCGGCGCGCCGACGGGGACGTGCAGGACGCGGCAGCCGCGGCCGCTGAAGTCCGAGATCCACTCGTCGTGGAAGAAGAGCAGCAGCCCCTCGTCGGGCAGCGGCCAGTCGCCGCCGTCGCCGGTGGTGCGGAAGGCTTCCGCCAGACCGGCACAGTCGAGCTGGGCGAGGAACTGCATCGGGCGGCCGGCGAACTCCGGCCACGCGGTGCCCTCGGGCAGCGCGGGCAGTCCGCCCAGCCGGCCCGCCGACGGGGCGGCGGAGGCGTCCGCGTCGGGGACGAGCGGTTCGAGGGCGAGCGGTTCGAGGGCGAGCGAGGGGCGGAACAGCGCGCCGACCAGCGGCACGGTCTCCGCGTCCGCCCGGGCACTGATCGCCGCGTACACGGCGTAGGGCATCGGGAGCCCGACCGCGCCGGCGGTCTCGCTCGTGGTCACGGTCCAGGCCCACTCAGGGGCTTCGGGTGCGCCGGCGCGCGCGGGGTGACGGCGTCAGGGGTGTCAGCGAGGCCGTCAGAGGTGTCAGAAGGCCGCCCGGTGGGCTGATGGGTGCGGTCTGGAGGGCGTCAGGGCCGT
>NZ_JBEYVJ010000412.1:0-5709 GCF_040643935.1 Kitasatospora sp. NPDC047058
GCCGACGGCGGTGCGCTCGACCAGTGCCGCGCATCGCCTTGAGGTTGGCCATCTCCACCGTGTGCCCCGCGTAGAAGAGGTCCCAGTAGGTGCCCACCCACGCCCGGTCCGGGCTCGGTGCGAGGTCGGGGTGCGGGTTGGCGTCGTAGTACGGGTGCCGGCAGTTGGTCCAGGTGATGACGGAACCGGGCCGCCCCAGCACCGCTTCGGCGGGCACGACCCGCATCAGGTAGATCATCCAGAGCTGCTCGCCCTGGTCCCAGGCGCAGTGGAAGTCCACCGTCCGGGCCTCGGCGTTGGACTCCACCCGGCAGAAGATCCTGGTCCCCGCCTCCAGCAGGTCGTCCCCGACCCAGAGGCCGGGGGTACCGGCGGGCTGGAAGTTCCGCAGGCTGAACGTCCACTCCTCCAGGTGGTGCCCCTGCCGCAGGTAGGCGTACGCGTCGTCCGGCGGGCAGTCGACGTACTCGTGGATGGTGCAGTACTGCCCGTAGACCTCCCGGTGGGGGTGGGCCGGGCGGGTCAGCTCCGCGCAGCGGGACGCCAGGACGTCCGGCGCGGTGTTCTCCACCGTGGTCAGGCCGGGTACTCCGGCCGGGCCGGACAGCTCAGCCGGCGTGGACGGCGCAACGCTCATGAACGGTCTCCTCGTGGTCGGCCGGCACCGGGCCGGCGGCGGTCAGGAAGGGAAGGAACGGCGGAATCTCCGCGGGGTCGACGTCCGCCGCCACCAGGACCGGACCGCTCGTCGCGTTGCCGCGCAGCAGTGCCTGCCGCAGCTGCGGTCCGGTGGTGGCCCGGCTCACGGCCAGGGTGGGGAACAGGCCCGCCACGCCCGCGGCGATGTCCGAGGGAAGGAAGAGGTTGGCCGGGTTGGGGGCACCCAGGAACAGCTGCTCGCGGGTGGCGCACATGGCGTGGGCGTTGTTGTTCAGGATCACGAAGGTGACCGGCGCGCCGTACTCGAGAGCGGTGTGCACCTCCATGCCGTGCATGAAGAACGCGCCGTCCCCGGCGAGCACGTAGGTGCGCTTCCCGGTGGCGAGTGCCGCCCCGATGCCGGCACCGAAGGCGTAGCCCATGCCGCCCATGCCGACGGCCACCACGAACCGCCCGTGCCGCGTCGCCCGGAGCCGGTGGATCGCGCTGGCCCCGGTGTTCCCCGCGTCCACGAAGACATGGGCGTCCGGCGGCAGGGCGTCCGCCACCGCGGCCACCGCCGCGGCGTGGGAGAGGCCGCCCGCACCGGGCGGCGGGGCCGCCAGCGGAACCGGTCCGGCGTGCCCGGGCGCGGGACGGTCGGCGGCGGCGAGCCGGGAGGCGAGTCGCCGCAGGGTGTCGCGCAGACCGCCGGACAGGTGGAGTCCGGGGACGGACGGGACGAACGGCGGTTCGGGATCGATGCAGATCACGGGGGTCTCGGCCAGGGCCGGCTCCAGTCCGCCGCGGGCCAGCACCGGCAGGCGGGTGCCGACGAGCAGGCAGAGCTCGGCCCGCCGCAGACAGTCCAGGACGTTCGGATGCCCCATCACCCCCGCCACGCCCGCGAAATGCTGGTCGGCGTTGTCGAACACGTCCCCGGCGTCCGGCGTGACCGCCACCCATGCGCCCAACCGCGCCGTCAGGTCGGCGAGTTCGCGCTTCGCCCCGGCCGCGGCGACGCCCTCGCCGGCGATCACCAGCACCCGGGTGGCAGCGCGCAGCCGCTCCGCCGCGCGGTCCAGTCGCACGGACGGGGTGCGCGGTTCGGGTACCGGGACGGGCGGCGCCGGCCGGCGAGCCGTCGACGTGGCCTGCTGGACGTCCTTGGGCAGCAGCAGCACGGCGGGCCCGCGGGGGTGCGAGCGGGCCGCGGCCATCGCCTCGGCGAGCAGCCGCGGCAGGGCGTCCGGGTGGTCGACCCGGGCGCAGAAGCGGCTGACCGGCGCGAACAGCCGCTGGGCGTCGAGCGATCCGGCCCGTCCGCTGGAGTCCTGGAAGGAGCCGAGCCCGTCCAGTGCGGTGGGTGGCTGCCCGACGAGGGCCAGCACCGGGACGCGTGAGGCGTACGCCTCCGCCAGCCCCGGGAGCAGGTTCATCGCGCCGCCTCCGGAGGTGGCGGCGACGACGCCGAGCCGCCCGGTGGTGCGCGCGCACCCGTCCGCCATGGTGACGGCCGAGAACTCGTGCTTCGCCACGACGGTGCGCGGCCGGCCCCCGACGCCGTCCAGGGCGTCGAACAGGTCCTCGATGTTCGCGCCGCCGATGCCGAACACCTGCCGGACCCCGTGCTCGGCCAGAGCGGCCGCCAGGTGGTCCACGACGCGGACCCCGGCGGGCGCGTCGGTGGTCGCTTCGGTGGTCGTGCCAGCGGTCGTGTCGGTGGTGTCCGTCGGCGGGGTCTCCCGGAGGTCGGTGGTCACGGGGTGGCACTCCTCTCCGCCGGCCCGGCCCCGAGGACCAGGCCGGCCGGCGCGAGCGCCTGGAACCGCCGGCGGTACTCGTTCGGGGTGAGCTCCAGCGTCCGGCCGAAGGAACGGAAGAAGGTCTCGGCGGAGGCGAATCCGCATCGGCGGGCGATCTGGCCGACCGGTAGTTCGGTGGACTCCAGCAGCTTCCGGGCCCGGGCGATCCGCATCTGCTCGATGTACTGGCCCGGCGGAGTGCCGACCTCGCGCCGGAACACCCGGGCGAAGTTGCGTACGCTCATGTTGGCGCGCTGCGCCACCTCGGGGACCGGCAGCGGCTGTTCGAGGTTCTCCAGGATCCACTCCTGCGCGGCCCGGATCGGCGGACGGTCGGCCAGCTGGGCCTCCAGGATCGTGCTGAACTGGGACTGGCCGCCGTTCCGTTTGAAGAACAGCACCAGGAAGCGGGCCACCTCCAGCGCGAAGGAGGCGCCGTGGTCGGCCTCGACCAGCGCGAGCGCCAGGTCGATCCCGCTGGCCACGCCGGCCGAGGTCGCGTAGTCGCCGTCCCAGACGAAGATCGGATCCGGGTCGACGGCCACCTCCGGGTAGCGTCGGGCCAGTTCGTCGCAGAACGCCCAGTGGGTGGTGGCCCTCCGGCCGTTGAGCAGCCCCGCCTCGGCGAGCAGGAACGCACCGCCGCAGACGGACACCACCCGTCGCGAGCGCACGGCCGCCCGTCCGATCCAGGACACCAGCTCCCGGTCGGCCAGCGCCTCGGGGAGGCTCCAGCCGCCCGGCACGACCAGCGTGTCGATCGGCCCCTCGCCCGTTCGGAGCGGCTCGGCCTCGATCACGATGCCCGTGCTGGTCCGCACCCGCGGCGCACGGGGCGAGACGATCTCGATCCGGTACTCGCCCTCCTCTCCGGGACGCCGCCGGTTGGCGGTGTCGAACACCTCGATCGGCCCCGTGATGTCGAGGGCCTGGGCACCCGGGTAGACCACCACAACAACTCGTCGCTGAGACACCGTGACAGCCTGTGTCCGACCGGGGAGTGGCGGCAATGACGGCTTACTGACGAATCCGGCCACGCGGGCTGCGCACTCCGCCGCCGACCAGCGGAGATGACGCGACGTCACGACACGGTGTGAGCCGAGTCATACTCTGCTCGCACACCGTCCGGCCGAGGGCCGGCACCAGCGTTCCGCCATCGACCCAGGGGCTGCCGGGCAAGATCCGCCGGACGGCCCCTGAGGCTCCCGGCATGGACACGGGCTCGGCATCGTGGCTCCTGCCGAGGGGTGACGCGCCAGGGCCGGCGGCGCCCGCCGCCTGCACACCCTTCTGCGGCGCGAGTGCCGGTGCCACCCTGGAATCAGGGCTGCTTCGGTACGGCGGCCCGGCCGCGCGCCTGTCCGCTGCGGACGAGCGCTGCTGCCAGGATGGCCGTGGCACGTGCGACAGGTGAAAGGGGCGGCCGCCGATGGTGTCGGACGAGGCCGTGATCGGTTGCCCCGGCGTGCTGGTGATCGGCACCCGGGGAGCCACCGGCCCGGGCGAGGTCCTGGTGAAGATCAGGGGCGGTACGGAGAGCTTCCTCGCCTGGTCGGAGGAGCCCCTGCCCAAGGGAACACCCGTCCTGGTGATCGAATCGCGCGGTACTCGCCAGGTCGACGTCATGGCGTGGACCGATCCCACGGGCAGCCCGGGGGCCGACCGTGCCGACGGGCTTCGCTGAGGAGGCAATCAGAATGTTCGGCTATCGCGTTCCCGCCCCCGACCAGGCGATGCTGATCTCCGGTGGAAGACGGGGCCTTTCGGGCGCGCCGTTCCGCGTGGTGACCGGGCACGGGGCGTTCGTCCTGCAGGTCTTCCGCAAGGTCCGCTTCCTGACCCTGGCGATGTGCGAGGCGGAGGTCGCCGAAACCTGCGTCACCAAGCAGGGCATCGCGCTGACGGCGCGGGCGGTCATCGCCTTCAAGGTGGGCAACGACACCGAGAGCATCGTCAACGCCGGCCAGCGCTTCCTGTCCGACCAGGACCAGATGTCCGTGCTGACCGGCCGGATCTTCGCCGGGCACCTGCGCGCCATCATCGGCTCGATGACGGTCGAGGAGATCGTCACCGAGCGGCAGAAGCTCGCAACCGAGGTGCTCGACACCTCGAAGGCCGAGATGGCGAAGATCGGCCTGATCGTCGACTCGCTCCAGATCCAGTCGATCGACGACGGTGACACCGGCTACATCGCCGCGATGTCGGCCCCGCACCGGGCGGCCATCCAGCGCCAGGCCCAGATCGCCCAGGCCCAGGCCACCCAGGCCGCGGTGGAGGCGGAGCAGCAGTCCGCCCGGAAGCAGGCCGAGTACGCCCGGGAGACCGCGATCGTGAAGGCGCAGTACACCGCCGAGGTGGACCGGGCCGAGGCCCAGGCCGCCCAGGCCGGCCCGCTGGCGCAGGCGCACGCGCAGCGGGAGGTGCTGGCGGCGCAGACCGAGCTGGCCCAGCGCGCGGCCGAGCTGCGTCAGCAGCAGCTGGTCGCCGAGGTCGTGAAGCCGGCCGAGGCGGACGCCGAGCGGATCAGGGTCCTGGCGCTGGCCGAGGCGGAGCGGATGAAGATCCAGGCCGAGGCGGCGGCCTCGCACGACCGGGTGGCGTTGGACCGGATGCTGATCGACCAGCTGCCGCAGATCGTCAAGGAGGCGGCCGGCGGGCTCGCGGGCGCCAACGTCAACGTGCTCAACGGTGCCGACGGCTTGGGCGAGATCGCCGCGGGCCTGGTCAGCCAGGGCCTGACCATCCTGGACTCGGTCCGCCAGGGCCTGGGTGCACCGCAGGGACGCATCGAACAGGACGGTGAGCAGCCGGCCGGCCGCGAGTGAGGGAAGGGGAGGGCGGCCGGCTGGTCGGGCAATTTGTTTCCGGCGTGAAATGGGAGTACTGTCGCCCAGTCGCTCGGCAGGGAGCACCGGACACGCATCGGCGCGGACGGTCCCGGGGCGGCCAATCCTTCGAAACACCACACCTCAGTTCGAACTGGGTCGCGTCGTGCCTTTTTCGGCTTTGCGGCCCGGGTCTGCTGTGGCGTGTCCGTTTATATGGGTTGCGGCTGGATTCGCTTTTCGGAGCGGGGATCGGCTAGAGTTTGAAACGTCGGACGGGGCGTCAAGCCGCAGAAGACACCAGTGAGTTGGATGAACGAAGCGCCGGAAACGGAGCGGAAATCGTCTGATAAGCTGGGAACACGAAAGAACGAAGCGCCCGGAGGGCCCGCTGGAAGGCGGTCCGAAGGAAGTGTCCGTTCCTTGAGAACTCAACAGCG
>NZ_JBEYVJ010000413.1:0-5708 GCF_040643935.1 Kitasatospora sp. NPDC047058
GGGTGCAGCACTTGACGCTGCCGCCGGCCTTGAGCAGCTCGGTGACGTCGATCCCGACCGGCTCGAAGCCCCGGGCGCGCAGCTGCGCCGCCAGGCCGGTGGCCGCCTCCGGCAGGACGACCCGGTGGCCGTCGGAGACGGCGTTCAGTCCGAAGGCGGCCGCGTCCTCGTCCGAGGCGAGCACGGCGTCCGGGTACAGCTCTTCGAGGGTGCGCCGGCTCCCGGGCGAGAAGGCGGCCGGGTAGTACATGATCTCGGTCTCGCCGAGCACCGCGAGCGCGGTGTCCAGGTGGTAGTAGCGCGGGTCGACCAGCTCCAGGGTGACCACCGGGCGGCCCAGCACCCGCTCGGCCTCGGCGTGCGCGCGGCGGTCGGTGCGGAACCCGGTGCCGGCCAGGATGCGCTCCCCTGCCAGCAGGTAGTCGCCCTCGCCCTCGTTGGTGAACTCGGCGCGGTGCACGGTGCGGTAGCCGCGGGAGCGGAACCACTCGACGTAGGCCGGGGCCTCGTCCGCCCGCTCACGGTGCCGGAACCGGGCCACCAGGGCGGTGCCGTCCACCACCGTCGCGCCGTTGGCGGCGAACACCATGTCCGGCAGGCCCGGGACCGGCTCGATCAGCTCCACGGTGTGGCCGAGCTCCCGGAACAGCGCATACAGCTGCTCCCACTGGGCGACGGCGCGGTCGGTGTCGGTCGGCTTGGCCGGCTCCATCCACGGGTTGATCGAGTAGTCCACCGTGAAGTGGGACGGACGGCACATCAGGTAGTGCCGCGGGCGGGCGGTACGGGACACGGGCGGTCTGTTCCTTCCGGCGGGGTGGTGCGGAGGGTCTGGGCGGGGGCCAAGGGTGTGCCCGCGCCCGGGTGGGTCCCCGGGGAACCGGGACGGCGCGGGTCCGGCGCGGATGGCACGGTGCCCGGACGGCGTCCCGGGTGGTTGTCGTCGGCCCCGAGCGTGCCGGGCCCGGCGATCGCGGACGTGGCCGCGATGTGCACGGCGGCCGGCGGGCGGTGGTCCAGCCGGCGTCGCCGGCCCGGGCCGGACCCCCGCACCGGAGCGGCCCGTTCCCGCCGCGGCGGTCATACCGCGACGTCGTACCCCGGTACCCCGGCGGCCGTCCCCGGTACCCCGGCGGCCCGCCCCGGCGCGTCGGCCGGCCGGCGCAGCCGGACGCCGGGCGGCGTGGTGCCGCCGCCGGCAGCGGCCTGCCACTCGCTCGGGGAGACCCCGTAGGCCGCCCGGAACGTCCGGCTGAAGTGGCTGGCGCTCACGAAGCCCCAGCGCGCCGCGACCGCCGCCACGGTCGCGCTGCCCGCCGCCCGGCGGGCGAGGTCGCGGCGGCACATCTCCAGCCGCCGGCACTGGATCCAGCGGGCCACCGTCACCCCCTCGATGCGGAAGAGCCGGTGCAGGTAGCGCAGCGACACGTGGTGGGCCGCGGCGATCCGCGCCGGGGAGAGGTCCCGGTCCCCCAGGTGGCGCAGGATGTGGTCCTTCACCCGGGCCAGCAAGGCCAGCGCCGCCTCCGGCGCCTCCGGGACGAACCGGCCCCGGCGCTCGTGGGCGAGCACCGCCAGCAGGTCGAGCGCCGTGGTGGCGAGCCAGGAGGCGACGTGTGGCTCCATCGGCCCGGCCGGCCGGGAGAGGCACTCCAGGTACGCGGCCACCAGCCGGGCGGTGCCGCCGCCGGTCTCGAAGGCCGTCCCGGTGAGCACCCGCAGGTCCTCCTCGGTGACCCCGACCGCCGACCGCGGCCAGTGGAAGGCCGTGAAGGCGAAGGGCTCGGGCAGCTCCTTGGCGAACGGCCGCCCGGCGTCGGAGACCGCGAAGGTGCCGGGCCGCAGCTCCACCTCCCGGCCGCCCTGCACCAGCCGGGCGGTGCCGCGGTGCTGCAGCGCCAGGGTGAGGTGGTCCTCCCCGCCGCGGGCGATCAGGCCCGCGCTGCGCTCGACCCGCTGCGGGCCGGCCTGCACCAGGGACACCTGGAGGGCGCCCAGGCCGTGGCTGGTGATGGTCGCGGGGGCGGGCGCGGTTTCGAGCAGGGCCACGTCCAAGGGGATGAAGGTGTGCGAAACGGCCTCGTGCCAGTACTCGGCACGGTCGGCGGACGGGACTTCGGCGGTGTCGAGAACGACGGTCATCCAAGGGCTCCTCTGGCTGGCGGTTGTCGGCCGGACCGGCCGGACCGGCCGGCTCCGGTGTCCAGGAACTCCCGGAGCGCCCGGTCGAGCACCGGGCCCTGGTCGGACAAGGCGGTGGGCTCGGGCAGGGCGCGGGCAGCGAACTGGGCGCGGGCAGCGGACTGGGCGCGGGCAGCGGACTGGGCGCGGGCAGGGGGCTGGGGTCGGACAACGCTTCGCTCCTGGCTTCGGTCGATGGGCACTGCGCCGCCGTGCGCGCTCCGGCCGCGATGACATGGTCGTGCCCCTCGGCGGACGGTTCGACGGCTCGTCAGCCGGCGTCGCCGCTCCGGAGTGCGCGCCACTCACGCGGCGACACGCCGTACGCGGCGCGGAAGGCGCGACTGAAGTGCGCCGGGTTGACGAAGCCCCACCGCTGGGCGACGGCGGACACCGTCGGCGAGGTCCGACCGCGCCGGGCCAGCTCGCGGGCGCACGCCTCCAGCCGGCGCCGCTGGACGAGCCGGCCCACCGTCACCCCCTCGTCCTCGAACAGCCGGTGCAGGTAGCGCACCGAGATGTGGTGGGCCTGGGCGATCCGCTCGGGCGCCAGCTCCGGATCCGCCAGGTGGTGGTCGACGTACTCCCGCACCCGTCGCACCAGGTGCGCGCTGGGGCCGTCCGGCTCGTCCGTCGTCCGGGAGCGGACCAGCTGGGCGACGAGTGCGCTGAGCAGATCGGCGACGCTGCCGGCCAGCCGGTCGCCGACCGGGGCCGGGTAGGCGTCCACGGAAGCGGCGAGGACGCCGAGGAACGGCAGGAGCACCGGTCCGCACCCCTCCGCGGGGCCGACCGCGGTCGCCGAGGCGTCCCGCAGGTCGCGCTCCGGCACCGCCAGCAGCCGGCGCGGCAGGTGGAACAGGTGGGTGCGGAAGCGCTCCGGGTAGTCGACGGCGTACGGGCGGGCCGTGTCGTACAGGACGAGCCCGCCCGGCGGCACCTCCGCCCGGCGCCCGTCCTGTTCCAGGACGGCCCGGCCCGACACCTGGACGCCGACGCCGACCTGCGGTTCGCTCAGCGGGGCCCGGGCGATCAGCGCCGCCGTGCGGGAGAGCCGGGCGGCGTCCGCCTCCAGCGTCGAGATCCGCACGTACCCGAGCCGGTGCGACTCCACGAGCCCGTCGAACGGCCGCCCGGTGAGCGGGCGCACCTCCACCGGCACGGTCGTCCGGGACACCGCCCCGCGCCAGACGGCCGCCTTCTCGTCGTCCGCGACCGACCCGGTCGTCACCCGCATGCCCATCTGACCGCCCTTCCGCCGAAGTTCCGCACGGTCTCAGCCTGGGCCGCGGGCGCGACTGCCCGTTAGGTCATCTGACTGACGTGTTCGGGCGGCCGGCCGCGGGGCCCGGGCGGACCGGGGCGACCGGGTGATCCGGCAGGTCAGCCGCCGTCGAGGGCGTGGGCGAGCGCGGCCCGCGAGGTGATGCCGAGCTTCGGGAAGATCTTGTACAGGTGGGCCCCGACGGTGCGGGGCGACAGCTGGAGCCGCAGGCCGATCTCCTTGTTGGTCAGCCCGGTCGCGGCCAGCCGGGCGATCCGCAGCTCCTGCCCGGTCAGGCCGGACGGCCCCGCGTCCGGGCCCTCCGACGGCGGGGCCACCGAGTCGCCGGCGGCCCGCAGTTCCTCCTCGCAGCGCTCGGCCCAGGGTGCCGCCTGAAGGCGGCGGAACACGTGGTGGGCCGCGCGCAAGGCCTCCCGGGCGCCGGGCCGGTGCCGTCGGCGCAGCCACGAGCCGTGGGCGAGCCGCAGCCGGGCGAGGTCGAACACCCACCGCTCGGCGCCGGGTACGGCGAACGCGGCGCGGTAGGCGTCGTCGGCCTCGTCGTCCTCGGCGGCCAGCGCGGTGGCGGCGGCGAACAGGAAGGCGTGGCGGCCGGAGATCTCCGCGGAGCGTGCCGCCCGCCCGGACGCGAGGTGGGCCCGGGCCTCCTCCCGCCGGCCGGTGTGCACGGCGGCCGTCACCAGGTCGAGGACCAGCGCATGACGCCAGGGCGGACCGCCGGGCAGCTGCCCGGGCGGGGTGAGCTCGCAGAAGTGCGCGTACGCCTCCTCGGAGCGCCCGTGGGCGAGCGCGGCCAGACCGCGCAGGTGGGTCAGGCGGTCGAGGACGTACCGCATCCGGGCCCGCGTGGCGGCCGGCCTGATGGCCCGCTCGGTCTCCCGCAGCCCCTCCTCGTCCCCCCGGCCGGCCAGGAAGTGGGCGTGGTATTGCCGGAACATCAGGGCGTTGGTGTGGTAGCCGAGTTCTTCCGCGATCTCGGCCTCGCGCAGGCAGACGGCCGCCCGGTCCCAGTGTCCGAGCAGGAAGTCCTGGTGGCACTTGGCCTTGGCGACCGAGCCCTGGGTGGCGTAGCCGAGCAGGCCGGTGAAGCGCTGCCACAGGTCGCTCTCGGGGCAGTCGAGCGCCGAGGACGTCCAGAGCAGGAGCCAGGCCGCTCCGGCCTCCTGTTCCTCGGTCATGCCGTCGGCCACCGCGCGCAGGGTGGCGGCCGTGTCCGGGCCGGGGTCGGTCCAGGCCTGCAGGCAGAGCCGGGCGGCCTCGGAGACGTGGTCCCGGTGCCGTTCCAGGGCCCGCCAGGCCCAGGGGTCGTCCGTGTAGGTGGCGGCCAGCAGCAGCTTGAAGTAGGCCTGTTCGACCAGCCCGCCGAAGGTGTCGGCGCCCGGCGCGGTGAGCGCGTCGAGGGCTGCGGGCAGCAGGGCCGCGGAGGACTCGAAGTCGACGTGGTGGCTCTGGTCCGCGTAGATCACCGCGTACGCGAACAGCGGGGCGACGTCCTGCGGCACCGTCCTGGACTTCAGTTCCTCCACCAGGGCCGCGGTCTGCCGCACCTGCCCGCCGCGGGCCGCCATCACCGCGGCCCAGGTGAGCCGTCGGACGCGGTCGCAGGAGCTGGGGCTCAGGGCGGCGGAGCGTTCGAGCAGGAGCGCGCCCTCCGCGTCGCCACCCCGGTGGGCGAGCGCGCGGCCGGCCTCCTGGAGGCGGTGCGCGAGGTCCTCGTCGGGCAGCAGCGCGGCGGACGCCTCGTGGACCAGCCGCCGCGGGTCGTCCGGCGCGAGGGCTTCGGACAGGGCGCGGTGCGCCTCGCGGCGCGCGGTGTCGGAGGCGGCGGAGACGACCGCGGTACGCACCAGGGGGTGACGGAACACCAGCTGCCCGGCCGGGTCGAGCCGCGCCAGGCCGTCCGCCTCCATCCGGGCCAGGATCTCCCGCGCGTTCTCGTCCGCCAGCGCCCGCAGCCATGCGGTGCTGCCGGAGTCCGGGCCGGAGGCCAGTGCGCCGAGCAGCAGGAGGCGGCCGGCCTCCGGCGACACCGCGCCCAGCCGTTCGGCGAACATCCGCTCCAGCTTGCGCCCCAACGGCAGGCGCTCCGGCAGCGGAGCCGTCCCGCGCTGCTGGGCGGCCGCCAGCTGACGCGGCAGCTCCACCAGCGCGAGCGGGTTCCCGGCCGCCTCGGTCATCCCTTCTCTGCGATCCTGCTCGGCTTGGGCGAAGACGGCCGGCTGTATGCCTGCGCGGAGTGGCG
>NZ_JBEYVJ010000414.1:0-5706 GCF_040643935.1 Kitasatospora sp. NPDC047058
GTCCGCCGCGCGCCTGCGCGGCGACCGCGACCGCCTCGTGGGCCACGCCGTGCAGCACGCTGCCGGCCTCGGCCTTCGTCAGGGCCAGGACGAACAGCTGCGCCAGGTCGTCCACGTGCACCATCGGCCAGCGGGTCGCCGCCGAGCCGGCGTACCGGCCGGTGCCCCGCTCGCGCGCCCAGCCGGTCATCAGGCCGGGAATGCCGCCGCCACGGCCGTACACGATGCCGGGCCGCAGCACGACGGCCCGCACGTCCTCCCCGGTCAGGGCCAGCACCCGCTGCTCGATCCGCGGACGGTAGCCGACGATGGCGATCGGGTCGGTGGCGGCGGCCTCGTCGAGCGCCGTGTCGCCGGTGGCGCCGAGCACCCACACCCCGCTGGTGTAGACGAACGCCCGCCCGGTGCCGCGCAGCCGCTCCGTCAGCGCGTCCACGGCCGCCGCGTCCACCGCCTCGTCGCCGGTCGGCGTGGCGAGGTGCAGGACGGCGTCGACGTCGTCGGTGACGGCGGCCCGCAGCGAGGCCGGGTCGGCCAGGTCGCCCACCCGCGACGGCACCCCGGGCGCGACCCGGCCCGCCTCCTTGACGAAGTGGACCACCTCGTGGCCGTCCGCGGTCAGCCGCCGTGCCACGGCCGATCCGATGTAGCCGGTGGAACCCAGCACAAGTACCTTCACGTCTGCTCCCGTTCGAGTTGCTCAACGGCAGTGGAGGAGCCGGACGGCCGCACCGGGGTGCGGCCGCGCGAACGTGCCCCGCCTGCCGACGCCTGGAGAATCTAGGCCGGTCGCTCCGGCCCGGGTCGACACGGCGTGCACGATCACTTGACTCCGCGCGCAAGGACGGGCCGGAGGACCTCCGGGCGGTGCGCCCGGCGGTGTGGGAGGGCAGGGGATCTGCCGGCCGGAGGCGGTGACCCACGGTCCGCGGGCGGGCGCGGGGTGTTGCCGGGCGGTCGCGGGTGCGAGCAGGCGCGGACGGGGGAAGAAACCGGACAGGGATCGGCTTCGGATGCTGTTGCGGAGGACCGATGCACCGGGACGGACGGGTCGCGAACGCCTTACTCGCACTGCTGAGCCGGGACTGGTTGGGACTGCCGGTCGCGCTCCTGGTGGCGGCGGCGGGGGGTGGCCTCGTCGGAACGGGCCCGCCCTGGGCGGTGGCGCTCGGTGGCCTGACGGTGGCGCTCGGTGCACTGCTGCTGGCCGGGTCCGTGCGGCACCTGGTGCTGACCGCCCGCGAGGCGCGGGCGCGCCCGGCGCCGGGAACGCTGGCCGACGTGGGCGGCCACCGGATGCACCTGCTCGCCGAGGGGGACGCCGGGGGCGGGCCGACCGTGGTCTGGGTGCCGGGCGGGCACGCGCCCGGCGAGGAGTTCCGCCGGCTGCACACGATGACGGCGGCCCGGGGCCGCTCGGTGCTGGTCGACCGGTTCGGCACGGGCTGGAGCGACGTCGGGCCCTTCCCGAGGACGACGGCGGCGGAGGCCGAGGAACTGCCGGCCGCGCTGGCCGCGGCGGGGGAGCGGCCCCCCTTCGTCCTCGTCGGCCACTCCTTCGGCGGGCTGCTGGCCGCGAACGTGGCGCGGCGGCGCCCGGACCTGGTGGCCGCCGTCGTGCTGCTGGACCCGACGCCGCTGGAGGTCATCGCCTTCGCGCCGCCCAACCGGCTGGTCGCGGGGATGCGCCGGAGGTTCCTGCTGACGGCGGTGCGGCACCTGTTCGGCGCGCACCGCGGCGCCGGCTGCCGGACCGGACAGCACTGCGCCGCCGCATCGGTCTTCGCCGAGCTCACGCCGTCCGGTCTGGCCGCGGTGGGCTGGGAGACCGTGGTGTACGACGGGGACCTCGGAGACCTGCCGCTGGTGCTGGTGATACCGCGGGACCTCGTGGGCGGTGAGGCGGTGCTGGCCGGCGCCCGGGACGCGGCCGAGGCCGAGCGGATCAGCAGGTTCTACCTCCGCAGCCGGGTGCGGTACCTGGCGGCGTCGACGGCGTCCCGGCTGGTGCACACGCCGGACGGCACCGGGCACGACTTCCCGCAGGAGGCGCCCGGGTTCGTGGCCGACGTGGTCGGGGACGTGGTGCGGGAACTGCGGGTGGTCAGCCCATGACCGTCCGCGCGGCGTCCGCCCGGACGGCGCGCCGGCGCGAGAAGGCGCCCAGGTCCACGACGTTGCCGGTGTGTTCGCAGCGGTGCCGGACGGGGTCGCGGTCGTGGTCGTGCCCGGCCTCGACCCGGTCGACCAGGGCCGCGAGGTAGCGGCCGACCAGCGGGGCGTTCTTGAACTGGTTGCCGCTCGTGCCCATGGCCACGTAGTAGCCGTCGAGGGCGGTGCGGTCGTAGACCGGGGTCCAGTCGTCCGCGACGTCGTACACGCCGGCGACGCCGACGGGGCGGTTGGGGACGGCGAGCCGGGGGAAGCGGCGGGCCGCCCGGGTGACCTGGGTCCGGAACCGGTGCGCGGTGGGGCGGGGGTCGGCCTCGTCCGGGTCGTCGATCCACTCCGGCGGGTCACAGGCCGGCTGCGTGCCGCCGACCAGGAGCCGGCCGCCGGAGGCCGCCCGCAGGTAGGTGCCGAGGTCGAGGTCGGCGACGACCGGGCCGGGGCCGGGGCCGGTGGCGTAGCCGACGGGTGCGGTGACCTGGTGGACCTCCTGGCGCAGCGGGCGTACCCCGACGGTGAAGTCGCCCCCGACGCCGGCCAGCCGGTTGAGGCCGCCCGACCACGGGCCGGCGGCGTTGACCACGACCGGCGCGGCGATCCGCGCCCCGTCGGCCAGGCGGACGCCCGCGACCCGGTCCGCCTGCCGGTCGACGGCCACCACGGTCCGGTGGAACAGGAAGCGCGCGCCCAGCCCGCCCGCCGCGTCGGCGAGGTTCTGCGCGGCGAGCTGCGGATCGTCGACGTACCCGGCGTCCGGGGTGAACAGGGCGCCGAGCTCCCCGGTGGGGCCGGCGAAGAAGGCGTCGTCGTCCACCGGCTTCGGCGGCCAGTACCGCCCGGCGTCGATCCCGGGCAGGCGCCTGCGCAGCGTCGCGGCGTCCCACCGCTCGTACGGGACGCCGGCGCGGTCGAACAGGGCGGGGGTGTCCGACGGCACGGCGCCAGGGGCGTCGAGGAGCACGGCGCCGGTGCGCCGGAAGGCGGCGAGCGGCCGGCGGCCGCCGAGCCGCAGGTGGTCGGGCCAGGACGTCCAGAGGTGGCGGGCCTCCCAGGCGGTGGCGACGCCGTCGAAGGTGGAGTAGTTGAACCGGATGATCGCGCTGGAGGCGCCGGTGGAGCCGTGCCCGGCCGCGCCGGCCTTGTCCACGACGACGACCTGCCGCCCGGTGCGGGCGAGTTCGAGGGCGACGGCGGCGCCGATCACCCCGGCGCCGACCACCACCGCGTCCGGTGGACCGATGGTCATGAGGGCCTCCCGGAGGACGGGGCGCCGTCCCGCGGCGCACCGGACAGACGCGGTACGGCGGCGAGCAGGGCCCTGGTGTACGGGTGTTGCGGGGCGCGCAGCAGGGCCTCGGTGGGGCCCGTCTCGACGATCCGCCCGCGGTGCATCACGGCCACCGCGTCGGAGACGTGGCAGACCGCGGGCAGGTTGTGGCCGATGAACAGCACGGACAGGCCCAGCCGCCGCCGCAGGTCGCGGATCGTGTTGAGGACGGCGGCCTGCACCGAGACGTCGAGTGCCGAGGTGATCTCGTCCGCGATCAGCAGGCCGGGCTCGACGGCGAGGGCGCGGGCGACGGCGACCCGCTGGCGCTGCCCGCCCGACAGCTGCCCCGGCAGGCGGTCGGCGAGCCGGGCGTCCAGGCCGACGAGTTCGAGCAGGGCGGTGACGCGCCCGGCCCGGGCCTGCCGGTCGTACCGGTGGAACACGGTGGCCGCCTCGGCGAGCGTCCGGCGGACGGTCATCCGCGGATCCAGTGCCGTGTCCGGATCCTGGAGGACGACCTGGACCTGCCGGCCCAGCCGGCGCCGGTCGCGGACGGTGCGGACGCGGACCTCCCGGCCGTCGAGCAGGACCCGGCCGCCGTGCACGGGGGCGAGGCCGACGACCGCGCGGGCCAGGCTCGACTTCCCGGAGCCGGACTCGCCCACCAGTCCGAGCGTGGTGCCGGCCGGGACCTCCAGCGAGACGCCGTCCACGGCGGTGACCGGGCCGCGCGGACCCTGGTGGCGGACGGTGAGGCAGACGACCTGAAGGGTGGTCATGACGCGACCGCCTCCGCCGGCAGCGGAAGCCAGCACGCGACCCGGTGGACCGCGTCGAGGGCCTCCATCGGCGGCGGCTGCTCGGCGCAGCGGTCCTGGCGGCGCGGGCACCGGGGCTCGAAGGGGCAGCCCGGGGCGGTCACGAGCGGATCGGGCGGCGCGCCCGGCACGGTCGGCAGCGGCCGGTCGCGGTCCGCGGTGAGGTCCGGCACCGAGGCGACCAGCGCCCGGGTGTACGGGTGCCGGGCGGTGAGGAGCCGGTCGGCGGGCAGCGCCTCGACGACCGTCCCCGCGTACATCACCAGGACGCGGTCGCAGAACCCGCCGACGAGAGCCACGTCGTGGCTGATGAACAGGACCGCGGCGGAGGTGTCACGCCGCAGGTCCGACAGCAGCCCGGTGATCTGCCGCTGCACGGTGACGTCGAGGGCGGTGGTCGGCTCGTCGGCGATGACCAGGCGCGGCCGCACCATGAGCCCGGAGGCGATCATCACGCGCTGGCGCTGGCCGCCGGAGAGCTGGTGGGGGCGCGAGCGCAGCACCGCCGGGGGGAGGGCGACCCGGCGCAGCGCGTCCGAGGCGTCCTGTGCGGCCCGGGTGCGGTCCGCGCCGCGGTGGGCGCGGACGGTCTCGGTGAGCTGGGTGGAGACCCGCAGGGACGGGTTGAGCGCCGTGGCCGGGTTCTGGAAGACCACCGCCAGTCCGGTCGCGAGATGGCGGTCGCGCTCCTTCGGCGTCATGGCGGCGAGGTCGGCCCCGAGCAGACGGAGGGTCCGCCGGGACACCCGGGCCCGCCCCGGGAGCAGGTCGGCGATCGCGAGCGCGGTGAGCGACTTCCCGGAGCCGGACTCGCCGACGAGCCCGACGATCTCGCCGCTGCGCAGCGACAGGCTGACGCCGCGCACCGGCCGGATCGTCCCGTCCGGGGTGGGGAGTTCGACGCTGAGGTCCTCGACCTGGAGCACGAGGCCCTCCTCGGCTGGCCCTCCCCCAGCCTTCGGCCGGGGGGACCCCCATGGCGCGACCGGCTGCGGGGTGCTCCGGGGTGCCGGGCTGCGCCGGGCGGCGGAGCCCGCCAGGACCTCGCCGATCAGTTGGAAGGTCACCGCCGCGTAGAGGACGGCCAGGCCGGGGGCGAGGGCGGGCAGCGGCTGCGCGTAGATCCGGTCGAGCCCCTGGTTGAGCAGTTGTCCCCAGTCGTAGCCGGGCGGCTGCACGCCCAGGCCGAGGAAGCTGAGGCCGGAGAGCGCGACCAGGGCCGTGCCCGCGGCCGTCGTGACGGCCAGCAGCAGCGGCTCGGCGATGTTGGGCAGGACGTGCCGCCACAGCAGCCGGTGCCGGCGCAGGCCGAGGACGCGGGCGGCGGCGAGGTGGTCGGTGCCGGCCACGGCGGCGCAACGGCCCTGCCTCTGCTGGTGGCGACGGGGGACGAACGCAGTATCGGCATCACTAGGTCCCGGATCGCGTCCTTGCGGTTCGAACAGGGAG
>NZ_JBEYVJ010000415.1:0-5639 GCF_040643935.1 Kitasatospora sp. NPDC047058
CGAAGCGCTCGGCGGTCAGCCCCGGGCGGCCCAGATAGCCGCGGGCCAGGCCCGGCCCGCCGACGCACAGCTCGCCGGGCACCCCGGGTGGCACGGGCTCGCCGCGCCGGTCGAGCAGGTGCACCGCCAGGTCGGCCAGCGGACGGCCGATCACACTGCCGGGGGCGGCCAGGTCGTCCGGGCCGAGCGGGTGCGCGGTGACGTGCACGGTGGTCTCGGTGATCCCGTACATGTTGACCAGCCGCGGGCCGTCGGGGTGCCGGGCGGCCCAGGCGCGCAGCGCGCCCGGCTCCAGGGCCTCGCCGCCGAACACCACGTGCCGCAGCGCGAGCGGAGGGTGCGCCGTGCCGGCCTCCGCCGCAACAGCCTCGGCGTCGGCGAACTGGCGGAAGGCGGTGGGCGTCTGGCTGAGCACCGTGACGCCCTCGGCGCGCACCAGTGCGTGGAACGCGGCGGGGCTGCGCCGGGCCTCCTGCGGCACCACCGCGATCCGGCCGCCGTGCAGCAGCGCACCCCAGATCTCCCAGACCGAGAAGTCGAACGCGGCCGAGTGGTACAGCGACCAGACGTCGTCCGGGCCGAACGGCACGTCCGCGGCGGCCGCCTCGAAGAGCCGCAGCACATTGGCGTGGGTGAGCAGCGCGCCCTTGGGGCGGCCGGTGGTGCCGGAGGTGTAGATCACGTACGCGAGGTGGTCCGGGCCGAGCGGGGCCGGCTCCAGCGGCTGCCCGGCACCCGGCTGCCCGGCCGTCGGCTGGTCCACCGTCAACACCGGTACGTCGTCGACGAGTCCGGCGTGCTCCGGGTCGGCGACCAGGGCGACCGCGCCGGAGTCGGCCAGGGTGTAGGCCAGCCGGTCGGCCGGGTGGCGGGGGTCGAGCGGGACGTAGGCGCCGCCGCTCTTCAGGATGCCCAGGATGCCGGTGACCAGCCGCACCGAGGGCTCGACGCAGATCGCCACCCGGTCCTCCGGGCCCACCCCCAGCTCGCGCAGCCGCCGGGCCAGCGCGTCCGAGCGGCGGTCCAGCTCGGCGTAGCTCAGGCGCTCCGCACCGCAGGTGACGGCGACCGCCCCGGGCCGCAGCCGGACCTGCTCGGCGAACGCGGCCGGCAGGCTGCGCGCCCGCGGCGCGGCGGTGCCCCGGGCGGCGCCGGCCGCCAGCTCGGCGTTCCGCTCGGCCGCGCCCAGCAGCGGCAGCGCGTCCAGCCGGGTGTCCGGGGTGGCGACCGCGGCCGCCAGCAGGTGCAGCCACTGGTCGACGAACCGGCGCACCGTGCGCTCCTCGAACAGCTCGGTGCTGTAGTCGGCCAGGCCGGTCAGGCCCTCCGGCGTCTCGGTGACCTGGAGGTGCAGGTCGAACTTGGCGGTGCCGGTGTCCACCGCGGCCACGTCCATCCGCAGCCCGGGCAGCTCGATCCTGGTCTCCGGGGTGTTCTGCAGGACCAGCAGCAGGTTGGCGAACGGGGTGCGCCCGCCGGCGTCGCGGTCCGGGCGGACCTCCTCGACGATCCGCTCGAACGGCACGTCCTGGTGGGCGTACGCGGCCAGCGCGGACTCCCGGACGCGGCCCAGCAGTTCGCGGAACGTCGGGTTGCCGGACAGGTCGGTGCGCAGCGGCAGCATGTTGACGAAGAAGCCGATCAGGCCCTCGGTCTGCGGGTGGTTGCGGTTGGCCACCGGTGAGCCGACGACCAGGTCGTCCTGCCCGCTCCAGCGCTGCGCCACCGCGGTGAAGCCGGCCAGCAGTGCCATGTAGAGGGTGGCGTCGTGCTCGCGGGCCAGCGCGGTGAGCCGGGTGGCGAGGTCGCCCTCCAGCCGCCACGGGAAGCAGGCGCCGGCGAAGCCCTGCCGGGCGGTGCGCGGCCGGTCGGTGGGCAGGTCCACGGCGCTCGGCGCGCCGGCCAGCCGGCCGCGCCAGTGCGCCAGTTGGGCGTCCAGCGTCTCGCCCGACACCCGCTGGTGCTGCCAGAGCGCGAAGTCGGCGTACTGCACCGGGAGTTCGGGCAGTTCGGGCGCCTCGGGCAGCCCGTTGCCGCCGGGCCGGTAGTGGTGGGCCAGTTCGCGGACCAGGATGTCCAGCGACCAGCCGTCCGCCACGATGTGGTGCACGGCGAGCACCAGCAGGTGCTCCTCGTCGGCGAGCCGGACCAGCCGGCCGCGCAGCAGCGGCCCGGTGCCCAGGTCGAAGGGGCGGCGGCTCTCCTGTTCGGTCAGCGAGGCGAGCTCGGCCTCCCGGGCGTCGGGGGCGAGTGCGGACAGGTCGGTGAGCGGCAGTGCGACCTCGGTCCGGGAGTGCACGATCTGCTCGGGCCGGCCGTCCTCGGCGTGGAAGGTGGTGCGCAGCGCCTCGTGCCGCTCCACCACCCGGCCCAGCGCCCGCTCCAGCGCGGTGGCGTCCAGCCGGCCGGTCAGCCGGACGGTGCAGGCGATGCTGTAGAGCGGGCTCGGGCCGGCGAACTGCTCGACGAACCACAGCCGTTGCTGGGCGAAGGAGAGCGGCAGCCGGGCGCCCTCGGGGCGGGGGGCGATCAGGCCGGCGGCGTCGGTGCGGGCGAGGCCCTGCTGCCGGAGCAGCTGGGCGAGCAGGCGGCGCTTGTCGGAGGAGAGCGCGGCGCGCTGGGGTGACTGGCTCATGGGTGGTCCCGGGGCGGTCGGAGGGGTCAGGGGGTGTGGTGCGGCAGCGGGAACTCCCGGCAGAGCCGGGCGACTTCGCCGCGCACCTCGGAGCGGACGGCCGGGTCGAGGACGAACGCGGCCTCGCCGTGCGGCACCACGGCGGTGAGCACCCGGTCGACCAGGGCGGCGCAGCGGCGCAGCTCGGCCGGGCCCATGCCGCGCAGCGCGAGGGTGTTGGTGCCGAAGCGGACGCCGCTGGTGACCCGCGGGCCGTGCGGGTCGCCCGGGATCCGGTTGCGATTGACCACGATCCCGCAGTCGGCCAGCGCGCTCTCGGCGATCGCGCCGGTCAGGCCGCGCCGGCCGACGTCCACCAGCACCATGTGGTTGTCGGTGCCGCCGGTGACCAGGGTGTGGCCGAGGCCGGCGAAGGCCTCCGCCAGCTCCCGGGCGCCGGACACCACCCGCTGCGCCAGGGCGGTGAACTCCGGCCGGGCGGCGAGGTCGAAGGCGCGCGCCTTGGCGGCCACCGCGCCCAGGTCGGGGGTGCCCTGGAGGAACGGGAAGGTGCCGTGCGCGATCGCCTGGGCGAGGGTCCGCCGGCTGCCGGGCAGCCGCACGTCGGCGTCCCGGCCCAGCAGGATCAGGCCGCCGCGCGGGCCGTAGAGCTGCTTGTAGGTGCTGGTGGTGGTGGCGTGCGCGTGGTCCACCGGGCTCGGGTGCAGGCCGGCCGCGACCAGGCCGGCGATGTGCGAGATGTCGGCGAGCAGGAAGGCGCCGACCTCGTCGGCGATCCGCCGGAACCGGGCGAAGTCCACCGTGCGCGGGTAGGCGCTGGCGCCGCAGACGATCACCTTGGGCCGGTGCAGCCGGGCCAGTTCGGCGACCTGCTCGTAGTCCAGCAGGCCGTCGGCGTCGGTGCCGTAGCCGACCGCGTGGAAGAACCGCCCCGAGACCGAGGCCGGCGAGCCGTGGGTCAGGTGACCGCCCGCACTGAGCTCCATGCCGAGCAGGGTGTCGCCCGGCTTCATCAGGGTGCACAGCACGATCTGGTTGGCGGTGCTGCCCGAGTGCGGCTGCACGTTGGCGTACCGGGCGCCGAACAGGGCGCGGGCCCGCTCCACCGCCAGCCGCTCGACCTCGTCGACCAGCTCGCAGCCCGCGTGGTAGCGGGCGCCCGGGTAGCCCTCGGTGGTGACGTTGGAGATGGACGCGCCGGCGCAGGCCAGGACCGAGGGGTCGGCGCTGCTGGAGGCGGCCACCATGGCCAGGGTCTCGTTCTGCCGGGCGTGTTCGCGCTCCAGCAGGTCGGCCAGCAGCGGGTCCGCGGCGGCCAGGCGGTGTGCGCCGAGGCCGGCGTACGCGGCCAGGACGCCGGTGCTCGTGGTGGTGGTCATGCGCGGCTCTCCTCGTGCTCCTGATGGCCCCGGTGCTCGTCGTGCTGAGCGAGCAGTCCGTGGGCCTCCTCGTCGGTCATCTCCAGCAGTGCGGCGGCGATCCCGGCCACCGCCGCGACGTCGGTGCCCGCCGCGCGCCCCCGGGCGGCCAGCCGCTGCGCCTGCTCGGCGAGGGTGGGCGCCTCGAACAGCTCGCGCAGCGGCAGCTCGACGCCGAAGGTCTCCAGCACCGCCGAGGCGAGCCGGGTGGCGAGCAGCGAGTGCCCGCCGAGGGCGAAGAAGTCGTCCCCGGCGCCGACCCGGTCGACCTCCAGCAGTTCGGCCCAGAGCGCGGCCAGTACCAGCTCGGTGTCGTCGCGGGGGGCGACGTACGCGGCGGCGGCCCGGTCGGCGGCGGCGTCGGGCTCCGGCAGGGCGGCGCGGTCGACCTTGCCGTTGGGGGACAGCGGCAGCGCGTCCAGCGTCACGAAGACCGCCGGGACCATGTACTCGGGCAGCTCGGCCCTGAGCAGGGCGCGCAGCTCGGCGGCGGCCGGGGCGGCAGCGCCGTCCGGGACCGGTACCAGGTAGCCGATCAGCCGTCGCTCGTCCCCGCTGCCGCGGGCCGCGACCACGGCCCGGTCGACCCCGGGGTGCCGGCGCAGCACCGACTCGATCTCGCCGAGCTCGATCCGCAGGCCGCGCAGCTTGACCTGGTGGTCCAGCCGGCCGATCAGCTCGATCACCCCGTCGGCGCGGGTGCGGGCCAGGTCGCCGGTGCGGTACAGCCGCGCGCCGGCCGGCGCCGGGCCGGTGCCGGCGCCCGGGTGCGGGCGGTAGCGGTCCGCGGTCAGGCCCGGACGGCCGAGGTAGCCGCGGGTCAACCCGGTGCCGGCCAGGCAGAGTTCGCCCGGGACGCCGACCGGGGCCGGTTCCAGGGCCGGGGTCAGCACCACGGCCTGCTGGTTCACCATCGGCCGGCCGTACGGGATGCTGGTCCACGCCGGGTCGACCTCGCCGACCGGGTAGGTGATCGAGTGGACGGACGCCTCGGTGGCGCCGCCGAGCGCGATGAAGGCCAGCCCCGGTGCCAGCCGGCGGAACCGGCCGGGCAGCGGGACGGGGATCCAGTCGCCGCCGAAGAACGCGACCCGGAGCTTCGGCAGCCGGACGTTGCGCTCCTCCCCGGCCCGCACGAAGGCGTCGGCGAGCGCGGGGGCCGAGTTCCACACCGTCACCCGGTGACGGCGCACCAGGTCCACCCAGTGGTGCGGGTCGCGGGCCCGGTCCGGGTGCGGCATGACGACCGCGCCGCCGGCCGCCAGGATGCCGAGCGTCTCGTAGACGAACATGTCGAAGCTGGGGGAGGAGAGGCCGAGCACCCGGTCGCCCGGCCCCACACCGTAGGTGTCGTTGAGGTCCAGCAGGTTGTTGACGGCGCCGCGGTGCGGGACGGCGATGCCCTTGGGCGCGCCGGTCGAGCCCGAGGTGTAGATGACGTACGCCAGGTCGTCCGGGGCCGGCCCGGCCGGGCGCCGGCGGGCGGCGGGCCACTGCCCGGCGTCCTCCACCTCCAGCAGCGCGGCGTCGCCCGCGGGCAGCAGGCCGGCCAGGGCGCGCTCGGTGAGGACCACCGGCGGCGCCGC
>NZ_JBEYVJ010000416.1:0-5626 GCF_040643935.1 Kitasatospora sp. NPDC047058
CTGGACGGCCGCCGCCCGCGCGCCGACGGGTGCCGGCCCCGGCCCCGGCACCGAGGCGTCCGCCGCCTCCGCCGCCTCCGCCGTCTCCTCCGCGAGCGCCGCCTTCCGCGCCCGCCGGGCGAGCAGCACCGGCTCGGCCGGCGTGGCGTCCGGCAGCCCCGCGTCGCCGTCGATGACCAGCTCGGCGGGGACGAGCACGACCACCCGGGTGCCGCCGAAGGCCGACGGCCGGAACTCGATCTTCAGACCGGTGTGGGCGGCCAGCCGGGCGACCACGTGGAAGCCGAGCCGGATGTCGTCCGCGCGGGCCAGCACGTCCGTCCGGGGCGGACGGCTCATCAGCCGGTTCGCCTCGTCGTACTGCTGCGGGTCCATCCCGAGCCCGCGGTCCTCGATCTCGACCACCAGGCCGCGCCCGACCATCGCCGCCCGCACCTCGACCGGCGCCGGCGGCCGGGAGAAGGTCGCCGCGTTCTCCATCAGCTCGGCGAGCACGTGCGCGACCGGGCCGACCGCCCGCTCGGAGAGCCACGGGTGGCCCTCGACGTCCAGCAGGATCCGCCGGTAGTCCTGCACCTCGCCCTGGGCCGAGCGCAGCACGTCCAGCAGCGGGACGGGCTTGCGCCAGCGCCGCTGCGGCTGGCCGCCGGCCAGGATGACGAGGTTCTCCTCGTAGCGGCGCAGCCGGGCGGTGAGGTGGTCGAGGTCGAACAGCCCCTGCAGCACCTCCGGGTCCTCGTGCCGGCGCTCCAACTCGTCCAGTTTGCGCAGCTGCTGGCCGATCAGCAGCTGGGTGCGGCGGGCGATGCGCTGGAGCAGCCGCTCGAAGCCGCGGTGCTGCTCGGCCTGCCGGACGGCGGTCCCGAGCGCGGAGGCCCGGGCCAGGTTGAGCGCCTGGCCGAGGCGGGCCAGTTCGTCCGTGCCGTTGCCGTGCGGCCCGGCGGTGACCGCCCGGGTCTCGGCCTCGACGTCGACCTTCTCACCCCGGGCGAGCCGCTCGACGACCTCGGGCAGCGTGCGCTCCAGGTCCTCCGCCTGGGTGTGCAGCGCCTTGATCCGGCGGCGCAGCGAGCGGGTCAGCCGCCAGCTGGTCACGATCACGGCGACGACCGCGACCAGGCCGATCACGGTGGTCAGCACGAACCGGGTGAGCAGCGACAGGAACGAGCCCTTGCCGACCGCCACGACCCCGTCGGTCCGGGCCTCGATCGCCTTCACCAGCTGCGGGTTGAGCCGGTCGAGGGCCTGCCGCCACTGGTCCTGCGCCGGCGGCAGCCGGACGGTGCCGCCCGCGTCCGCGGTGCCCGGCCGGATCAGCGCCTGCTCGACGGCGGACTTGGCCTGCCAGGCCGGACCGGTCATCAGTTCCCGCCAGGCGGCGGCCTCGGCGTCCGGGACGTACGGCACGACCTGCACGGTGAACAGGTGCTCCTGCGCGCCGATGGCCTGCTGCACCTGCTGGTACTCGGCGGCGCCGAGCTTCCCGGACGGCCAGCCGCGGGCCAGGATCGCGTCCTCGCGGGCCAGCATCTCCTTGGCCCAGAAGGCGTTCACCAGGGCCTTGGAGATCCAGGTGACCTCGCCGTTGTCGACGTGGCTGAGCGCGGTGAACAGCCGCAGGTCCACGGCGATCAGGTCGGTGTAGTAGGCGAAGACGGTCTGCTGGTCGACGGCGGCGCGGTCGACCGCCGAACGCTGCTCGGCCAGCCGGCCCAGGGCCTGCCGGGCCTCGGCGACGGCGCTGCGCACCTCACCCGGCGCGCTGTCGGCGGTCTCGCCGGAGAGGGCCTGGAAGGTGCGGACCGCGTCGTCGGTCTGCTGCCGCCGGCGGCGCAGCGCGTCGGTGACGCTGCCGGGCCGGGCGAGCGCCTCGGCGCTGAGCCGGCGCTCCTCCTGGAGGTTGTAGTAGACGATGTTGGACGGCTGGCCGGCCTTCTGCGCCAACAGGCCCTGGTCCGCCTGGCGGTTGAAGTCGAGGAAGGTCCGGCCGCTGGTGACCGCCCAGAGGAGGGCGAGGGCCAGGCCGGGGACGACGGCCAGGACGAGCAGCGCCGTCCGCAGGGACAGGCGCGGACGCCTGCGGGGGGTCTTCGGCGCCGGGGGCCGCCGATTCGCACGCGCGCGCAGAGCTCACTCCTAGGGACTGGCGGCCGGCCTGATGGGGCCGGACCGTCCGGGCACGGGATGTGACGAGGCGATCCTAGTCATACCGTGTAATAGGAGTGAAAACCCTTCGCCATCTGGGCAGTGTGCACACACAGCCTTAACACAATGTCAGTCCCTCGTTCATGATTGGCCTGCGAAGTGCGCTTTCCGGCGTGACGTGCGGCGATACCCGCCCCGCCCTGCGAACGGCGCCGCCGGCCACCCCGCGCACAGCCGCCCGTCACCCCGCGCCCCGCCGCCGGTCATTCCGCGGTCAGCCGCGCCCGGGTCGCCGCCAACTCGGCCTCCAGCGCCCGCCCGGCGCCCTCCGCATCCCCGCGCTGTACGGCCTCCACCAGCTCGGCGTGCGCCGCGTAACCGTGCCCCGGATCGCCGTCGCGCAGCCCCAGCAGCCCCACCAGCTCCACCAGTCGTTCCCGCAGGACGGGGACGAACTCGGCGAACAGGTCGGACAGCACCGGATTGTGCGCGGCCGCCACCACGGCCGTGTGCAGCGCGATGTCGGCGTCCACGAACTGCGCGTCGTCCGCCGCCCCGGCCTCGCGCCGCGCGGTGAGCGCCCGTTCCAGTGCGGCGACGTCCGCCTCGTCGCGCCGGACGGCGGCCAGCCGGGCCGCCTGCACCTCGACCATCGTCCGGACCTCGTACACGTGCACCAGCTCCGCCCGGCGCAGCCGCGCCGGCCAGTCCTCCCGGGGCCGGTCGGCCGTCACGAAGACGCCCGCGCCCTGGCGGCTCTGCACCAGCCCGGCCCCGGCCAGCGCCCGCAGCGCCTCGCGGACCGTCGACCGGCCGACGCCCAGCTCCTTGGCCAGCGCCACCTCGCCCGGCAGCCTGCTGCCGACCGGCCACTGGCCGGCCGTGATCCGTTCCTGGAGGCGCCCGGTCGCCTGGTCGACGAGCGGGGACCGGCTGAGGGGGCCGCCGAGGGAGCCGCCGAGGGAGGACATCGCGTTTCACCTGTCAGGTTGTCTGAGGAGTTGGTTCACGGCTACGGTACCCCGCATGAAGCCGTGGAGTCTCCTTCTTGGTGGCCGCAGCGGGGTCTGACCGGACCGGCACCCCGCTGCGGGTCGCCGTGCTGCCGGTTCGTCCTCCGGTGCCCGACTCCACCGCTCACAGCGAAGGACCACGCCTTGCGATTCCCGACCCTGCGCACGCCCGCCGGCCCCGTCCCGGCCACCGCACCCGCCTGGAACCCGCAGCGCGGCAGCGCCATGCCGCACCACCGCTACCGCCCCGCCCACGAACGCGTCCCGCTGCCGGCCGGGGGCCGGCGCGACTGGCCCTCCCGGCGGATCGAGCAGGCCCCGCTCTGGGTGCCCGTCGACCTGCGCGACGGCAACCAGGCACTCGCCGAGCCGATGGACCCGGCACGCAAGCAGCGGATGTTCGATCTCTTCCTGGCCATGGGCTTCAAGGAGATCGAGGTCGGCTACCCCTCGGCCAGCCGCACCGACTTCGACTTCGTCCGCCGGCTGGCCACCACCCCCGGTGCCGTGCCCGAGGACGTCACCGTCGTCGTCTTCACCGCCGCCCGCGCCGACCTGATCGACCGCACCTTCGAGTCGGTCGAAGGCCTGCCCCGGGTCGTCGTCCACCTCTACACCGCCACCGCCCCCACCTGGCGCGACGTCGTCCTCGGCCGCAGCCGCGAGGAGGTCCGGGCGCTGATCACCGGGGCCGCCGAGCACCTGGCCCGCCGGGCCGGCGACCGCCCCGGCCTGCGGTTCGAGTTCTCGCCCGAGGTGTTCAACCTGACCGAGCCGGACTACGTCCTGGAGATCTGCAACGGCCTCACCGAACTCTGGGACGCGAGCCCCGATCGCCCGGTCGTCCACAACCTCCCGGCGACCGTCGAGATCGCCACCCCCAACGTCTACGCCGACCAGATCGAGTACGTGCACCGCCACCTGGCCCGGCGCGAGGCGGTGATCCTCTCCGTCCACCCGCACAACGACCGCGGCACCGGCGTCGCCTGCGCCGAACTCGCCGTCCTGGCCGGCGCCCAGCGGGTCGAGGGCTGCCTGTTCGGCAACGGCGAGCGGACCGGCAACGTCGACCTGGTGACGCTCGCCCTGAACCTGCACACCCAGGGCGTCGACCCGATGCTCGACTTCTCCGACATCGACGAGATCCGGCGCACCGTCGAGCACTGCAACCGCCTGCCGGTGCCCGAGCGCCACCCCTACGCCGGCGACCTCGTCCACACCGCCTTCTCCGGCACCCACCAGGACGCCATCAGGAAGGGCTTCGCCCACCACGCCGAGCAGGCCGCCGACTTGGGAGTCCCCGAGCGCGAGGCCCCGTGGGCGGTGCCCTACCTGCCGGTCGACCCGGCCGACCTGGGCCGCGACTACGAGGCCGTGATCCGGGTCAACAGCCAGTCCGGCAAGGGCGGCATCGCCTACCTGCTGCAGACCGGCCACGGGCTGGAGCTGCCCCGGCGGCTGCAGATCGAGTTCTCCCGGGTGGTGCAGGAGTCCACCGACGACAGCGGGCGCGAGGTCACGGCCGACGAACTGTACGCGCTGTTCCGCGCGACCTACCTGGACGCGACGGTCCCGGTGCCGTGGCGCACGGGGGAGCGGGACGGCCGCCACTGGGCGCAGGTCGGCGACCACCGCGGCGAGGGCAACGGCCCGCTGGACGCCGTCACGGCGGCGCTGCGTGCCGCGGCAACGGCGGTGGACATCCTGCAGTTCACCGAGCACGGCGTCGGCACCGGCCCCGGCGCGGACGCGGTCGCCTACGTCGAGGCGCGGGTCGGGGGAGCGGCCGTCTGGGGCGCGGGGCGCGACACCTCCGTCCTCACCGCGGGCGTGCACGCGCTGCTCAGCGCCGTCGGGCGCGCGCGGGGGATGATGGCCGGATGACGACCGCCTCCACTCCCGGCGTGCCCGAACTGCCCGGACTCCCCGAACTGCCCGACCCGTCCGAGCTGCCCGAGCGGAGCCGGGCCGTGGCCGGCGCCCTCGCGGCGGCCGGCCTGCCCGGCCGGATCCGCGTCCTGCCCGACTCCGCCCGCACCGCCGCCGAGGCCGCCGCCGCCCTCGGCTGCGAGGTCGGCGCCATCGCCAACAGCCTCGTCTTCCTCTGCGACGGCGCGCCGCTGCTCGTCATGACCAGTGGCGCCCACCGCGTCGACACCGCCCACCTGGCCCGGGAGCTGGGCACCGGCCCGATCACCCGTGCCGGCGCCGCCCAGGTCCGCGAGGCCACCGGCCAGGCCATCGGCGGCGTCGCCCCGGCCGGCCACCCGGCGCCGCTGCGCACGGTGGTGGACGAGGCGCTGGCCGGCTACGAGGTGCTGTGGGCCGCCGCCGGGCACCCGCACACCGTGGTGCCGATGACCTACGAGGGCCTGCTGAAGCTGACCGGCGGCACGCCCTCGGCGGTGGCGCCGGAGTGAGCGGCTGAGCGGCTTAGCGGCGCCGGCCCCGGGGGGGTCCGCCGGGCC
>NZ_JBEYVJ010000417.1:0-5607 GCF_040643935.1 Kitasatospora sp. NPDC047058
GCGCCGGCGGCGAGCCACCCGGGCTGCGCGGCCCGGGCGCGGCCGACGGCGGCCCGGACGGCCTCGGCACCGGGCGCGGGCACCTCGGCGACGAGGTCCGCGGGGTCGGCGGGGTTGTACGAACGGATCGTCACAGCAGGCAGCCCTTCGGGGGGTTCAGCGGGGAGGGGGCGGGCTTCAGAGCAGGAAGCCGGCCGGGAACGGGTCGCTCGGGTCGAGGAAGTACTGTGCGGTGCCGGTGACCCATGCCCGCCCGGTGACGGTGGGGACGACGGCGGGCCGCCCGGCCACCTCGGTCTCCTCGACCAGGCGGCCGGTGAAGGTCGTCCCGATGAAGGAGTCGTTGCGGAAGTCCCGCCCGAGCGGCAGCTCGCCCCGCGCGTGCAGCTGGGCCATCCGCGCGGAGGTGCCGGTGCCGCACGGCGAGCGGTCGAACCAGCCGGGGTGGATGGCCATCGCGTGCCGGGAGTGCTCGGCGGTGGAGCCGGGGGCGAGCAGCTGGACGTGGTGGCAGCTGTGGATGGACGGGTCCTCCGGGTGCACCGGCCGGTCGGGGCTCGCGTTGATGGCGTCCATCAGGGCGAGGCCGGCGTCCAGGATCTCCTGCTTGCGCTCGCGCTCGAACGGCAGCCCGAACTCGGCGAGCGGCAGGATCGCGTAGAAGTTGCCGCCGTACGCCAGGTCGTAGCCGACCGTGCCGTACCCGGGCACCTCGATCTTGCGGTCCAGCGCCACCGAGTACGACGGCACGTTGCGGATGGTCACCGCCTTGGCGGCGCCGTTCTCGACCTGCACCTCGGCGACCACCAGCCCGGCCGGGGTGTCCAGCCGCACGGTGGTGACCGGCTCGACCACCGGCACCATGCCGGTCTCGACCAGCACGGTGGCGACGCCGATGGTGCCGTGCCCGCACATCGGCAGCAGCCCGGACACCTCGATGTAGAGCACGCCGAAGTCGGCGTCCGGCCGGGTCGGCGGCTGCAGGATGGCACCGCTCATCGCGGCGTGGCCGCGGGGCTCGTACATCAGCAGGGTGCGGAAGTGGTCCAGGTGCTCCTGGAAGTGGACCCGGCGCTCGGCCATGGTGGCACCGGGGATGACGCCGAATCCGCCGGTGATGACCCGGGTCGGCATGCCCTCGGTGTGCGAGTCGACGGCGTGGAACACGTGGCGGCTGCGCATGGGGTGGTGGCTCCCGTCGGGTGAAGTCCAGTGGAGGTCGGTGAAGTCGGGTGGAGTCGGGTGAGGTCGGGTGGAGTCAGGTGAGGTCGGGTGAGGTCGGGCGGCGTGGTGGTGGGCCGGGCCGGCTGCCCCCGCAGCCGGCCGCACCCGGGGGTGTGCTCAGGCCAGGCCCTCGGCCAGCGCCTTCTCGGTGGCCGCACGGACGGCCGCCTCGATCTCCGGGGTGAGCGGGAAGCGCGGCGCCCGGGTCGGGCCGCCGGGGCGGCCGGCGATGTCCATCGAGAGCTTGATCGCCTGCACGAACTCGGTCTTGGAGTCCCAGCGCAGCAGCGAGTGGAGCGCCTTGTAGAGCGGCAGCGCGGTCTCCAGGTCGTGGGCGACGGCGGCCTTGTAGAGCGCCACCGAGGCCTCCGGCAGCGCGTTCGGGTAACCGGCGATCCAGCCGACCGCACCGGCCAGCGCCAGCTCCAGCAGCACGTCGTCGGCGCCGATCAGCAGGTCCAGCCCGGGGGCCAGCTCGGCGAGCTCGTACGCCCGGCGGACGTCGCCGCTGAACTCCTTGACCGCCACGATGTGGCCCGCGGCGTGCAGTTCGGCGAGCAGCGACGGGACGAGGTCGACCTTGGTGTCGATCGGGTTGTTGTACGCGACGATCGGCAGGCCCGCCTTCGCCACCTCCGCGTAGTGGGCGCGGACGGCGGCGTGGTCGGCGCGGTAGGCGTTCGGCGGCAGCAGCAGCACGGAGCCGGCGCCGGCCTCGGCGGCCTGCTCGGCCCAGCGGCGGGACTCGGCGCTGCCGTAGGCGGCGACGCCGGGCATCACCCGGGAGCCGTCGCCGGCCGCCTCGACGGCGACCTCGACGATCCGGGCGCGCTCCTCGGCGGTCAGGGTCTGGTACTCGCCCAGCGAGCCGTTGGGGACGACGCCGTCGCAGCCCGAGTCGATCAGCCAGCGGACGTGCTCGGCGTAGGCGTCGTAGTCGACGGAGAGGTCCGGACGCAGCGGGATCGTGGTGGCGACCATGATGCCGCGCCAGGGCCGGGTGGTGTCGTGCGGGGTGTGGGACACAGGTGACTCCTTGGTGAGGTGTGACATTTTATTAGATGGCGTGCGGTGGAGACAAGAGTCCCCGCCGTACATTTCGGACGCCCGGACCCGGCCCTTCCCGGGCCCGGACGCCCGGGCTCAGGCCTCCGCCCCGGCCTCCGCGGCGCCCTCGGCGCCCCCGGCGCCCCCGGCCGCATCCGCCGCGCCGGCGTCGGCACCCGCCGCGAGCTGCGCGAGCGGGACCGGGCAGGACAGCGGACGGCTGTCCGCCCGCGCCTCGCCGCCCCCCGCCAGGCAGGCCACCGCCGGACCGCACATCCGGCCCTGGCACCAGCCCATCCCGGCCCGGGTGAGCAGCTTGACGGTCCGCGCGTCGCCGGCGCCGAGCTCGTCCACGGCCTCCCGGATCCGGGCGGCCGGAACCTCCTCGCAGCGGCAGACCTCGGTCTCCGGCCGCAGCCACTCCGGCCAGCCCGGGCCCGGCCGGTGCGCCGCGGCCATCAGCTCGGCGAAGGCCCGCAGCCGGGCCCGGCGGCGCAGCAGCGCGCCGGCCACCGGGGCCCCGGCCACCGCGTGCGCGGCCAGCTCGCCCTCGGCGACCGCCAGGTCCGCGCCGCCGACCCCGCAGGTCTCGCCGGCCGCCCAGAGTCCGGGGACGGTGGTCCGCAGCCGGGCGTCGACCGCGAGCGCGACCGCGCCGTCGGCGGTGGTCCTGGTCCGTGCGCCCAGCTCGGTGGCCAGCTCGATCTGCGGCAGCAGGCCGTGGCCGACGGCGAGCGCGTCGCACGCGATCCGCCGTTCGGTCCCGGGCACCGGCCGCCAGTCGGCGTCCAGCCGGGCCACCGTGACGGCGGTGATCCGGTCGGTGCCGTGCGCCTCCACGACCGCGCTGCGGCGGCGCAGCCGGACGCCGTGGCGCAGCAGCGCGGCGCCGTGGCCGGCCCCCTCGACGAGCTTGGCCGGGACGGCGGCCAGGACGCCCGGGCGCCGGGCGTAGCCGAGGTAGTCGGTGGCCTCGACCACCGCGGGCACCTCGGCCCCGGCGGTGACCAGCGAGGACGCCGCCGCGAGCAGCAGCGGGCCGCTGCCGGCCACCACGATCCGCTTGCCGGGCAGCACCAGGCCGGCCTTGAGCATGGCCTGCGCGCCGCCGGCGGTGACCACTCCGGGCAGGGTCCAGCCGGGGAACGGCAGCTGCCGCTCGTACGCCCCGGTGGCCAGCAGGACGGCCTCGGCCCGGACGGTCGCCCGGTCGGCGCCCTCCGGCCCGAGGGTGGCGTGCAGGGCCCACGTCCCGTCGGACGGCCCGCCGGCCACCCGCTCCAGCGCCCAGACCTGGTGCCCGGCGAGGAGGTCGGCCCGGCCCGCCCGCCGGTGGGCGGCCAGCCGGTCGGCCAGGCCGGTGTAGACGGACCAGCCGTGGTGCAGCCGGTCCGGCCGGGTGGCGCCGAGGCCGGGCGCGGGGTGGCGGTAGTACTGCCCGCCGGTGCGCGGGCCGGCGTCCACCAGGGCGCAGCGCAGCCCGAGGTCGGCGCCGGCCACCGCGGCGGCGAGCCCGGCCGGTCCGGCCCCGACGACCGCGAGGTCGTAGGGCGCGGCCGCGGCCCGCGGAGCGGCGGACGGTTCGGACGGTTCGGACGGTTCAGACGGCGAGGTCGGCACGGCCGTTGCCCTCCTGGGTGGTGACGGTGGTGCCGGGCTCGGCCGGCAGCAGGCAGGTGCGCTGGTTGGGCCGTCCGTCGACGGTGGCCAGGCAGTCGAAGCAGACCCCGATCCCGCAGAACGCCCCGCGCGGCCGGCCGCCGACCCGGGTGGTGCGCCAGGCCAGCACGCCGTCGGCCCAGAGCGCGGCCGCGATCGACTGCCCGGGCAGCGCGGGCACGGCGCGGCCGTCGAACTCGATGGTGTGGGCGGGCTCCGGTTCCGCCCCGACCAGGTCGGCGGGGGTTCGGCGCATGAGGGGGTTCTCCGTTCCGGTGGTGGGCTTGGACGGGGGGCGCGCGCCGCGTCGGACGGGCGTGCGGGCGGACGGGCGGGTCACCGCGGGCGCGGTCCGGTCCGCCGCGGGCGCGCGGCCGGGTTCACGGGGCGCCGTCGGCCCCGGACCGGTCGGCCCCGAACCGGTCGGCGCGGAACGGCGCGAGGTCGAGGGCCGGCGCCTTGCCGGTGAGCTGCTCGGTGATCAGCAGGCCGGTCGCCGGGGCCAGGCCGATGCCCGCGCCCTCGTGCCCGCAGGCGTGGTACAGCCCGGGCACCCGGGGGTCGGCGCCGATCGCGGGCAGGTGGTCCGGCAGGTACGGCCGGAATCCGCGGTAGGCGCGCATCACGCTGACCCGGGCGAGCACCGGGAACAGCGCCGCCGCCTGGGCGGCCAGCCGGTGCAGCACCTCGACGGAGAGTGTCCGGTCGAAGCCGACCCGCTCCCGGCTGGCGCCGATCAGCACCGGTCCGCCCGGGGTGCCCTCGACCACCGCGGAGGTCTGCAGCGCGGCCGATCCGCTGGCCACGTCCGCGACGTAGTCGGCGGCGTAGACCTTGCGCCGGACGATCCGCGGCAGCGGTTCGGTGACCAGGACGAAGCCGCGGCGCGGCAGCACCGGCAGGTGCACCCCGGCGAGCGCGGCCAGCTCGCCGCCCCAGGTGCCGGCCGCGTTGACCACGGCGGCCGCCGCCAGCCGGCGCCGGTCGGTCACCACCCCGCGCACGGCGCCGTCCGGCCCGGTGAGCACCTCGCGGACGGTCTCGCCGGTGTGGAGCACGGCGCCGTCGCGGCGGGCGGCGCGCAGCAGGTGGGCGGCGGCGAGGGCGGGCTGGACCTGCGCGTCCTGCGGGTAGAGGAAGCCGCCGGCCAGCCCGGGGGCCAGGTGCGGTTCGAGCTCGTGCAGCCGGCCGCCGGGGATCTCCTCGGCGGTGACGCCGCACTCCGCCTGCTCGGCGGCGAAGGCGCGCAGGGCGTCCTGCCGGGCGGACGTGGCGGCGACCACCAGGCCGCCCTTGGGCTCGTACTCGACGGCCGTGCCGAGCTCCTCGGCGAGCTCGCGCCAGAGCCGGGTGGAGAGGAGCGCGAGGTCGAGTTCGGGCCCGGGCTCCTTGTCGGAGACCAGCAGGTTGCCCTCGCCGGCGCCGGTGGTGCCGCCGGCGACCGGGCCGCGGTCGACCACGGCGACGGTCAGCCCGGCGCGGGCTGCGTAGTACGCGCAGGCGGCTCCGACGACGCCGGCCCCGACCACGACGACGTCCAGGGGAGGTCTCTGATGCTGGTCCACGCCAGTAATATGTCACATGCCATCAAGCCTGCCAAGAGTGCCCCGAACAGCCCGGTCACCCCGAACAGCGCCACGACGACCGCGCTCACCAGGAAGGCGCCGACCGCCTCCC
>NZ_JBEYVJ010000418.1:0-5604 GCF_040643935.1 Kitasatospora sp. NPDC047058
CCGCACGACGCCCGGCCGGAGCGGGAATTCCGGCGGGGCCGGGCACGCTGCAGACGAGGAGAAGCCGGTAACGAGTCGACGAGTAGAGAACGGGGTTGGGTGCGCGGTGCGTGATCCCCAGGCGCTGTACGAGCTGGATCAGCAGGGCGTGGCCGCCGTGGCCACGGCGAAAGCCGCGTTGGCCGACACCGGCGCCGGGCTGGTGCTGCTCCACCACTTCGAGGGCTTCATGGACGCCGGCGAGGCCGGCGGCCAGGTGGTGGCCCACCTGCTGGAGCAGGGATCGCCGCAGGTGGTGGCCCGCTTCGACCACGACCGCCTGGTGGACTACCGGGCCCGCCGGCCCGCGATGGTCTTCGACCGCGAGCACTGGTCCTCCTACGAGCCGCCGGAGATCCTGCTGCAGCTCGTCCACGACGCCGCCGGCGCGCCGTTCCTGCTGCTCACCGGGCCCGAGCCGGACGTCGAGTGGGAGCGCTTCGCGACCGCCGTGCGCGGGCTGGTCGAGCGCTTCGACGTCCGGCTGACGCTGGACTTCCACGGCATCCCGATGGGCGTGCCGCACACCCGCCCGGTCGGCCTGACCCCGCACGGCAACCGGCTGGACCTCGCGGCGGGCTACCCGCAGTGGTTCGAGCAGGCCCAGGTGCCCGGCAGCGCCCAGGCGCTGCTGGAGTACCGGCTCGCCGAGGCGGGGCACGACGTGCTGGGCTTCGCGGTGCACGTCCCGCACTACGTGGCCCGCTCCGAGTACCCGGCGGCGGCCGTGCTGATCCTGGAGGCGGTGCAGTCGGCCACCGGCCTGGTCCTGCCGGGCACCGGCCTGCGCGCCCGGGTCGGCGAGGTGTACGCCGACATCGAGGAGCAGCTGTCCCAGGGGGACGGCGAGTTGCGCTCGGCGATCCGCGGCATGGAGGGCCAGTACGACGCGGTGGCGGGCGCCGACGGCCGGGAGAGCCTGCTGGCCGAGCCGGCCGACCTGCCGTCGGCCGACGAACTGGGGCGGCGCTTCGAGCAGTTCCTCGCCGAGCACGAGCGCGGCCCCGAGTAGGGCGGCTGCGTGCGCCCGGTGGCGGCGCGCAGAATTCCCCGGACGGGCGGGAGTCATCGGACCCTGCCCGTTCGTTGGTGGTGAGGTGCCCGGGGGACGGGCCGCCGCAGGGAGAGACGTCGCCGTTCCGGCCCCCGGGGGGATTCCATGCCGCTGCCCACGCGCCCGACCGCGCGTTCCGCCGTGCTCGCCGCAGGCCTGGCCGCGGTACTGCTGACCGGCTGCAGCGGTGGCAGCGGCGGAGGCGGGGGCACCGCCGCCACCCCGCCGCCGGACGGCCCGCACCCGGCGCGGGCCACCCCGACGCCCACCCCGACGCCCACGCCCGCCGGTCCGTACGTCGCGCTCGGGGACTCCTACACCTCGGGCCTGAAGATCGCCCCGCAGGTGGGGGAGCCGCGCGGCTGCGCGCGCTCGGCGGTCAACTACCCCTCGCTGCTGGCCAAGTCGCTGGGCCTGGCGGAGGGGCAGTTCCGTGACGTCAGCTGCAGCGGAGCCCGCACCGGCGACCTGACCGGCTCCCAGCAGACCGAGGGCGGGGCCAATCCGCCACAGCTGGACGCGCTCACCCCGGCCACCCGGCTGGTCACGGTCGGGATCGGCGGCAACGACGCCGGTTTCATGGAGGTCGTCGGCGAGTGCGCCAAGGAGAACCTGGTCGACGCGGTGAAGGGCCTGATCGGCTCGGACCGGGCCCAGGCACCCTGCCGGGAGCACTACGCCTCCGCCGGCGGCGCGGCCGACCAGGTGCAGCGCAAGGTCGACGCCGCCGGTGAACGGCTCGGCCAGGTGCTGCAGGAGGTCAAGCGCCGCTCCCCGCAGGCCCGGGTGTACGTGGTCGGCTACCCGGCCCTGCTCCCGGCCGACCCGGCGAGCTGCGTGCCGGTGCTCGGGAGCACCGTCGCCGCCGGGGACCTCGGGTTCCTGGTGGAGAAGGAGCAGCAGTTGAACGCGATGCTCAAGCGCCGGGCGGAGGCGGCCGGCGCGGTCTACGTGGACGCGGCCACCCCCTCGGCCGGGCACGACATGTGCGCCGGCGACGTCGCGCGCTGGGTGGAGCCGCCCTTCCCGGCCTCCGGCCTGGCGGCGATCCACCCCAACGCGCAGGGACAGCAGGGCATGGCGGCCGCCGTCCTCAAGGCCGTCCGGGGCTGAAGCCGGCCCGCCTCAGCTCCTGCCGCCGCCCCCCGGCCCGCCGCCGTCCCGCAGCCTGCCGCCGCTGGCCACCAGGGTGACGCTGCGGGCCAGCTCGGCGGCGTAGTCCCAGGTCAGCGACGGGACGTCGAAGAGCAACCGGTACCACATCGGGCCGAACACGAGGTCGATCAGGTGGTCGTCGTCCGGGTGGACGACCTCACCGCGCTCCCGTCCCCGGGCGAGCATCTCGCGCACCGCCGTCCGGCGGACGTCGATCAGCCGCTCCCGGAGCAGGGCGGCGAACTCCGGGTCCTGCAGCGCCTCGGCGGCCACGGCCCGGTTCAGGGTGCCGCTGACCGTCCGCTGCGCCTCGAAGGTCGCGGTGAGCAGGAGCGTCAGGTCGCCGAGGAGCGAGCCGGTGTCCGGGGTCGGCAGCCTGGTGGCGGCGATGCTGCCGAGGGTGTCCAGCACCACCTCGCCCTTGCTGCGGTAGCGGCGGTACACGGTCTGCTTGGAGACGCCGCTGAGGGCGGCGATGCCCTCCATGCTCAGGCCCCGGTAGCCGTCGCGTTCGACGATCTCGGTCACGGCGGCGCGGATGGCGTCGTCGACGGCGGGGTCACGTGGTCGTCCGGTCATGGGGCCACTCTAACGGGGTTGACATACGGTGCGTCTCGTATTGGAATAGCAATACGCAACGGACCGTATTGGAAAGGGGGGCTCCGATGCGCACCCAACCCGGGCCGGCCCTGCTGGCCCTCTCACTCGGCTACTTCACCCTCGGCACCAGCTCGCTCGCCGTGGTCGGCCTCGGCGCTCCGATCGGCCGCGACCTGCACACCGGGGCCGGCAGCGTCGGCGTCCTGGTCGGCGTGTTCGCGCTGAGCTTCGCGCTGGCCGCGCCCGTCGCCCCCGCGCTGCTGGGCCGGCTGGACCGCCGGACCGCGCTCCTCCTCGGCCTGGTCCTGCTGACCGCCGGCGGCCTGCTCGGTGCCGCCGCCCCCTCCTACGGGGTGCTGGCCGCCTCCCGGGTGGTCGCCGGGCTCGGCGGTGCCGTGTTCGGGCCGGCCTCCTCGGCGGTGGGCTCGCTGATCGTCCCCGAGGAACGCCGCTCCCGGGCGCTGGCCACCGTGTTCGCCGGCATGACGGTGGCGGCGGTCGCCGGGGTGCCGCTCAGCTCCTACCTCGGCGAGGCGGTCGGCTGGCGCTGGGCCCTGGCCGGGGTGGCGGGGGCGAGCCTGCTCGCACTGGTCCTGGTCGCCGCGCTGGTCCCGGCCGTCCCGGCGGGGGAGCCGCCGACCGCCGCCGCGTACCGGGCCGTGCTGGCCGCCCCGGGTGCCACGGCGACCGTGCTCACCACGCTGCTCTACATGGCCGCCCAGTTCACCGTCTACGGCGTGGCCGGCGCCTACGTGGCCGCCCGTTTCGGGGTCGGACCGGGCGCCGTGACCGGGGTGCTGTTCGCCTTCGGCGTGGTCGGCGTCCTGGGCAACGCCAGCGGCGTGCGGCTCTCCGCCCGGCTGGGCGGCGCGGCCACCGTCACGGTCACCCTGGCCGGTCTGGCCGTCGCCTTCCTCGGCCTGCTCGTCACCCCGCGCGGCCCGGCCGGGGCGCTGTTCCTCTTCGCGCTCTGGGCCTTCTTCAGCCAGCTCTACCAGGCCCCGCAGCAGGCCCGGCTGATCGCGCTCCGCCCCGACCAGCGTGCCGTGCTGCTGGCGCTCAACGCCTCGATGCTCTACGTCGGCATCAGCCTCGGCAGCCTGCTCGCCGGCGCGCTGCTGCCCGCCCTCGGCGCCCGGGCGCTGCCCGCCGTGGGTCTCGTCCCGCTCGCCCTCGCCGGCCTGGCCCACCTCGGCTCGGTCCGCGGCCCCGCCCGCGGCCGGTCCGGCGTCGTCACCGTCCGATCCCGCACCGCCTGACCTGAACAGGAGTCACCCCATGACCAGCACCGCAACCGCCAGCGGAACCACCGCCGCCACCGCCACCGCCGACACCACCGCTGACGCCGCCACCGACCCCGCCACCGCCCGCGCGCTGGTCCGGGACTACCTGGAGACCGTCTGGAACCAGGGCCGCACCGACCTCGCCGACCGCTACCTCGCCGAGGGCCTCGCCCAGCACAACCCCAACCTCCCGGACGGCCGGGCCGCGCTCACCGAGTTCATCGACGGTCTGCGCCGGCAGCTGCCCGGCCTCCGCTTCGACCTGCGCCGGCTGGCCGCCGACGGCGACCTGGTCTTCGCCCACTCCCTGTTCACCGCCGCCCCGGGCGACGAGGGCCGGGCCGTCATCGACGTCTTCCGGATCGAGGGCGGCCTGATCGCCGAGCACTGGGACCTCAACGAGGCCGTTCCGGCCACCACCGCGAGCGGCCGCCCGATCGTCTGACCGCCGGCCCCGGCACGGCACGGCCCGGCCCCGCCCCCGCGCAACCCCCACACCCCATCCCGCTCACCCCCGCCCCCTCGATCCGGCCTCCGGTCGAGGGGGCGCTCGCGCGCCCGCCGCACCACCGTTCCGCGACGGCGAAACGCACCGCACCGGCATGTATTCGTACACGATGGATGTGCCCGTGGTACCACTTCCGCAGGCCGGACGGCCCGGCCGTGGGCGAACGGGAGAAAGCCATGGGTGTGGCGGACGATGCAGTCGATCAGCGGTACGGGAACCTCTACGCACGACTCGCCGGATATCTTCCGGAGGACCGCGCGGCCGTCGACGAATGGCAGGAGGGATTCCTGCTCGACGTCGCGGACAGCCCGAGGCCGCCGAGCCGGGCGGTGAGGGAACTGGAACAGTTGATCCGGCACGACCCGGTCGTCCGGATGTACGTGACGGAGATGCTGGCCGGGGCCAAGGCGCCGGGCCGGACCGTCCGCACCATCCCCGAGCTGCTCCGCGCGCTCGACGCGGTCACGGTGACGGCGCCGGCGTACAACCCGGACAGGAAGAAGCGGGTCGCCTTCCCGATGTCGGCCCTCTTCGTCCGCATGATGATGACCACGGCCGGCGAGGCGCTGTTCCGCCAGGAGAAGTTCAACCGGGGGCTCCAGCGCATCCTCAAGGAATGGTGCACCTACCTCGACGGCCCGGACAGCCGGAGCGTCCTGAACGAAGGCCCGGACGGCTGGCTCTCCCCGGACGCCGCCCGTGAATTCAACCTGGACGACTTCGAGGTCGACAAGGGCAGGCCCCACTGGGGATTCGCGTCCTACAACGCCTATTTCCACCGGCAGATCCGGCCGGAGAAGCGCCCCGTCGACCTCGATCCCGACGTGGTCGTCTCGGCCAACGACGGCACCGTCTGGCAGACCGGCACCGACGTCCGGGAGTACGACGAGTTCTGGGTCAAGGGGCAGCCGTACTCGCTGCGGGACATGCTGAACGGCAGCGTCCACACCGCGGACTTCATCGGC
>NZ_JBEYVJ010000419.1:0-5591 GCF_040643935.1 Kitasatospora sp. NPDC047058
GGCCCGCACCGCGCGCGTGCCGCCCCCTCCGCAAGCGCGTCGAACACCGGGAGGCCTCGTGGCCGATTCCCCGTAGCCGTTGCCGCACTGCACCGTGGATCCGCTCGCGCACGTCACGAGATCAGCTCGATGTCGTGGAAGCGCATGACGCCGAACCAGGCGCTGGCCTCCTCCCGCATGACGCGCTCGGTCTCGACCGCGACCTCGCGGACGCGTTCCAGGGTCTGTGCCCGCACCATCTTCGATTCGAGGTCCTCCAGCAGCTGGGCCATGCGTCGATAGCGCTGACAGTGCTGCCGGAATTGGGCCTGCGTCCGGATCCCGTGCACGGCCGCGCCGATGGTCGGCATTCCGATCGACAGGACGACGAGGAGCAGCCCCCAGTCGGAGGGCCGGTCCGCCTCCTCGCCGGTGCCGACCATGTGCAGCACGGCCGCGATCAGCGTGATGCCGAAGATGACGCTGGTCGCCAGGTAGAGCCTGATCTCCCAGGCGCCCTGCCGGTCGGCCGCCTTCCGGTGGTAGCTGATCTGCGAGCCGATCCAGTGACGGCTGAGGTAGTCCCGCAGGGACGGGACGTCGGACGAGGACATCGGGATCGCGGGGCGGTGGGCGGTGACCTCCCGCAGGGCCCTTCTGACCCATGCCTCCGAGGGATCGAAGAGCCGGCTGCCACTGCGGGGGCGCTGCCCCCGGTCCCCTGTTCCGGCGACGGCGAGGAAGTAGGCGGACCGCAGCCGCTCGGCCAGGAACCGGTAGGAGATCCACCGGTCGAGCACGCGCTTCCGGCGGCTCACCACCGGAACCACGAGCAGCACGCACAGCAGCGCGACCTCGACCGCGGTGATCCATTCCCGCTTGGGCAGGAAGGTCACCTGGATCGCGATCGCGACGACGGACGCGGCCGCCATGAGGAAGATCGCCGCCCCTGCCATCCGGAACCGTCGGTGCAGGCGGCATGCCAGGGTGTCGGCCCGGACGAAGTACGGGAGGATCCAGGCGGCCGCGACCTCGTGGGCGTGTGCCACGGCGTCGGACCGGCCGGCGTACTCGGGCTCGAGCCGGTCCCGCTCGTCTCCCAGCCGGACCGGGAGGTCCCGCAGTGCCATGGCGTTGTAACGGCGGAACTCGTCCGCGGCCCGTCGCGTGTTGCGGGCACGCTCCTCGTCCAGCAGGTACTCCAGCTCGGCGTCACCCGTCGTCCGGACCCACGCCAGCGGTACGCCTCGCTCCCTGGCGTAGTCGACGACGGTCGCGGTGCCGCCCCGGCCCCGTGCCGGTCGGCCGTCCCAGAGGGCGACCACCACGTCGGACCGGTCCACGATGTGGCGGCCGGCTCGCTCGTAGGCCTCCTCCCTCGTCCTGCTCGGAGGCGCCTGCCAGGTGGCAGCGGACCGGGAGAGCAGTTCGGAGAACTCGTCCTTCGACGCGTCGCCGGCGAAATCGGTCAGGTAGTCCTCGGGAGGCAGCGGCAGGACCGCCTCGAACCGGGCTCCCGGCTCGGTCAGCAGCTCCCTGACCACCAATCGATCGGCGCCCTCCGCCAGCGCGGAGAGGACGGCCAGTGGTGGCAGCGGCCCGGCGCCGCCGAGGAGGCGTTCGGCGAGCCCGCGGACGGCCTCGTGGATCACCGGCGTCAGCGCGGACGGATCGTCGAGGCTGCGATGGCCCGTCACTCCCACACGCAGCGTGAACGGCAGGCGCCCCGTCCGGTCGGCGAGCCCCGTCGAGTCGGGGGGACGCCGCTTCACGACTGCTCCCCCGGCTTCCCGCGCCGTCCCGGCTCGACGGCCCGTTCGGCCTCCTGCCTCTCCCGCAGCTCCTGCAATGCCTCGTTCATCTGGTGAACCCATCCGGATCGTTCGCGGGCCAGAATCGTCTCCGTCCTTCTGACCAGTTCGACGACCGGGTTCGGGCCTCGCCGCTCATGGGGCCGACGTGCCTCCCAGTCGCCCCTCAGCACCTCCAGATCAGCGGCTGCCCGGTTGTAGGCGATGATGGTGCTGTCCGCCTGCAAGTAACCGAGGCCGGCCAGCGCGGCGGTCGACAAGCCGCCGGTGAACCCGATCCACGGGTCGATTCCGATGGCCGCGAGAAGCGTTCCCGCGCCGCCCGCAGTGATCGCCAGCGCCTGCAGGCCGGTCCGCAGGCGGTCCAGCTGGCGCAGCCGCTGGTAGTAGTAGGCGATCTGGTCCCCCACCCGGATCTCGACGTAGCGCTCGGCCGTCAGCGGGCTCAGGCCGTCGTCCGTGCGGCCTGCTCCGTAGAGCTCGGGTGGCAGCGGACCGACGTACGGGGAGAGGGGGGCCGTGCCCGCCTCCGTCCTGACCAGGCGGCTCTCGATGGCGCCGAGGCTCTCCAGCAGCTGTCTGCGTCGCTGGAGCGACGTGTGTCCCCTGCCGCGTTCCGACGCGTACGCGCACGTGAGGGCCCGGTGGCGGTAGATCTCCGCCTTCACGTCCTCGGCCGCGGAGCGGAGGGCGATCCACCGCTGTCCGCTGGCGCGGCGGCTGGTCCACGCGATGAGCACCGAGACGGTGACGGGTGCCACGACGACCACCCAGTGCAGCGTCCTGCCGCCGATCTCGGCGTCGATGAGTGCGAGCAGGGTGGCGAAGACGCCGAGCGCGAGGATCAGGGCCTGGAAGCGCTGGAAGGCCCGGCGCAGGCGGCTGGCGAGGCGGTCGTACGTGGCGAAGGTCCGCCAGGCCGCTTTCAGGGCGGGTGCGTCCTGAAGGTCCCAGCTGATCCGCCGCGCGAGCGCACGGGGTTCGTCGTCGGTGAGCAACCGGAGGTCCCCCGCGCGGATGATCTCGCCCACCTCGGCGTCCTCGTCGGATGTCGCGAGCGATGCGCCGCCGCCCCGGCGCCGTCGACGGAGCGCGGTGGCGTGCTTCGGCCGGTGGAGCTGCCGCCACTGCTCAGCGAGGTCCCGGGCCAGTCCGCCTGACCACCCGACGACGAAGACCGGCAGCCCGCGGCGCACCGCCGCCAGCACCTCCGCCCGGGCGCTCGGGCCACCACCCGCCAGTACCACCGCCACCGGCCCCGCTCCGGCCAGCCCGGCGGCCACCGCCGGCTTCCACGTGGCGGCCGTCCCCCATGTGGCCACGCTGATTGTGACAGCACGTGACCATTCCCGGTCCGGCTCCTCGCCGTCGCCTCCGGCAGGCACCGCACGCTCCGTTCGGCCGGTCGGCGGAGCGCCCAGGACGGTCCGCGGGCCGTCGACTCCCCGGGCGTGACTGGCACGCAGTGCCGCGGCAGTCACCGGGCCGGTGGCGTGGTCGACCACGACGGCGCCGGTCAGCTCCGCGGCCAGGGAGACCGCGGCACCCACGGTCTCGGCGGTCCGTCCCGGCAGCGTCACCTCCGGTTCCCCGGCGCCACCGCTGACGACGACCACTGGTTGGCCGTCGGGCGGTGCCGGGAACGGCAGGTCCGGGTGATCGGGGTCGATGTCGGTGGCGGGGGCGGCCTCGAACCCGTGACACCCGGTGCCGTGCCCCTGCTGTCGGGGACCGTTCCCTTCCGACGGGTGCGTCGTGGCACTCCGGACGGCCGCCGGCCGCGCCACCGGTTGCCGGGACACGGATCCGGCCGCTGTCCGGTCGTCAGGCGGTGGGGCGTCATCTGCCGGTAGGCCGGGGACCGCCCCGTCGTCGGGGTCGAAGGTCATGCACGGTCACCTCGGAGAACAGCTGGTTTCCGGTGCTTCCACTCCCACCTTCAGGATCTCCGACCGCTGCCCCCGGCGCACCAGCAGACGCCGGCCCATCCGCACCGCCTGGTGCCCGTCTGCGGGAATAGAAGCTAGCCTGGAGGGAGAGATCGTGTGCATACAGCTGGGTGGGAACCCATGTCAGCCACAGCTCCCGGGGCGACGCACAGCGGACGCCGCCTCTTCATCTCGTATGCGCGAGCCGACAGCGACGCGGTACAGCTGTTGGTGAAGCTCCTCCGCGCGATGCGTCACGATCCCTGGTTCGACAACGAGCTCGAATCCGAGGGCGGCAAGGAGTGGTGGGACCGGATCCTCTCCGAGATCCGGAACTGTGACGCGGTGGTCGTCGCGGTATCACCGGCGCTCACGAAATCGGTGCCCGCCAGGCTGGAACGCCAGTACGCGAGGGATCTGGGCAAGCCGGTCGTGGCCGTCATGGTCGAGACCATCCTGCACACCTTACTGCCGAGGGAACTCGCCATCCTGCAGATCGTCGACCTCACCGAGGCCGGCCCCATGACGGGGATCAACCTCGCGAACACCCTGGCAGGCCTCGGACCCGCACCCCCGCTGCCCGACCCGATGCCCGCGCTGCCGGACGTGCCGCTCAGCTATCTGGGCGACCTGGCCGACCGCGTACGGGCGGAGACGATGACGCAGGACGAGCAGCTCCACCTGATCACCAAGCTACGACTCGAACTGAAGGACCGGCGAGGACGGAAGGCCGCGATCGCCCTGCTGCACGAGCTGTCGGAGCGCCGCGATCTCTACGCCGACGCGTGGCAGGAGCTGGACTCGGTCTTGCGCGTCGCGCGGGAGGAGAAGTCGGAACCTCGAGCGACGCCGACGCCGGCCGACCCCACCCCGGCGTCGGCGCCCTCCGGACCCGCACCGCCGGCCGGCTGGTACCGGGACCCGTCGGGCCGTCACGAGCTCCGATGGTTCTCCACCGACTGGACCGATTACGCCGCCGACCACGGCGAGGTCGTCGAAGACCCGGATTTCTGAGACACCGAAGGGAGAAGCGATCATGGCTATGCCAGGACCTCCACCAGGCGACGGTCCTGCGTCTCCGAGCCCTCCCCGGGGACACCGGTACGCGCCGCCATCGGCCGACGAGCGCCGCACCGCCCAGTCGTACCCGACTGAGCAACCCCCGCACCAGAAGGCCCACTTCCAACAATCGGGACAGAAGCCGGTGCCACCACCGGGCACCCGGCCCAAGACCTACTGGGCCTTGTCGATCATCGCGTTCGTGCTGTTCTTCCCCATCGGTGCACTGGGGATGTACTTCTCGGCCCAGGTCACCAGCCGCTGGCTCGACGGGGCCCCGGCCGGGGCGAAGAGCGCGTCGACGACCGCGCTCGTCCTCGATCTGTGCTTCATCGCCATCGGCCTGATCTTCTGGATCGCCATCATCATCGCCGCCGCCTCCAGCGGTAGCAGCGACTACACCGACTACAACTATTGACGGAGGTACCTCCGGTGGCGGCCCGCCACCGGACCTCAACACCGCATACCGATCCGGCAACGGCAGCCGGCCCGCCTCAGGTGCGGAGGAACTCCAGCACCCGGCGGTGGGTCTCCTCGGCCGGTGGCAGGTCCGGCTTCAGCAGGATGTTGCCGATGTGCTTGCTCACCACCGCCTGCACTGCGGGAAGCCGCTACGAGCAAGCGTCCGATTCGACGCGCGGTTCGACCGTCCCAGGTCACGGCCGCCGCCGGGATGCCGAGAACCATCCGCGGTGCAGCGCGAGGGCGGCATCCGAGCGGTGATCATCATGGAGTAGCCGGAGACGGCTCGATTGATGACGGTCCCGGCGGCGACGCCCCGGTTGCGCAGGACGACGGTGAGGCCGCCGAGGTA